>JAUHVN010000469.1 GCA_030425055.1 Actinomycetes bacterium
GCTTCCTGCCCATGCAGGGTGGGGGACTCGGGGCCCAGACGACCTTCAGTTGTTCATGGTTCGAGTCCAGGTACCCCAGCTCTGAAAAACCCCCGCTCAGCGGGGGTTTTCGCTTTGCTGGCGGCCATCCGCCTCGTCCGCGTAACGCGGCCTGTCGGCCGTCGCGCGTGACGTCCCGCGAGACGGTGAACGGCGAGTGGGAGGATGGGGGCATGGATGCGCCGCCGATGACGCCCGATCGTTCGCGCGAGCTCGAAGCCCTGCGTTCGCGTGCATACGGACCCGGTGCCGACATCGCGTCCGATCCCGAGGCGCTTGCGCGGCTGCATGAACTCGAAGAGCTCGCACGCCGGGCGGAGCAGGGAGGGCCGGCGGCCGACGAGCCGCCCGCTCGTCCTCGGCCGGCCGATGAGGCCGACGTCGACGACGCACCGGCCCCTCGCATCCGCCGCGAGTCCGAAGTCGAACCCGCACCGCCGTCGGAGCGTGACCCCGACACGGAAGCGGATGCCGCCATCCCGGCGGCGGCTCCCGGTGAGACTCCGCGACGAACGGCGCGATGGGCGTGGGCGGTCGCGGGGCTCGCAGTCGGCGCGATCGCCGGGGGAGCGGTGACGGCATCCGTGCTCGCGGCGAACACCGAGCGAGCGGACGCCGTGCTCGCGCGCACGACCGACGGTGCGGACTCCAGTCCGTGGGAGGATCGCCTGCAGTACTGGGGTCTCGAGCCCGACTCGCTGCAGGCGTACGAGCCGTTCGACGTGATGGGCGTGTGGACCGCCCGCGGCTCCGAGCAGTCGCGCTGCCTCGTGCTGTCGTACCAGGAGGACGCGGTCATGGCCTCGTGCGCCGACGCCGGCTTCGATCCGGTCTTTGACTTCACCATCGACGAGGACATGCCGATCAGCTTCAGCGACGAGCTCGAACCCGGAACGGTGGTCCGCTTCATCGCGCGGACCGACGGCGTCGAGGTTTGGGTGCGGGCCCCGGGCGCATCGCTCGAGGGCGGCTAGGAGAGCACCTCTCGCAGCGCCAGCGCACCGGCTGCGGCGTGGTCGGGGACGTCGTCGCTGCGCGCCAGCAGCATGAGCGCGATCGCCGCCGCCCACGCGTGCGCCCGCGTCCACGTGCCGGCGTCGTATCGCTCGGCTGTCGCGTGGATGAAACGGGCGCGGCCGGCGGCGTCGAAGGCGAGCCACGCGACCGCGAGGTCGTACGCCGGGTCGCCGCCGGTCGCATCGCCGAAGTCGATCAGGCCCGCCAGCCGGTCGCCGTGGACGAGGATGTTGCCCGGGTGCAGATCCCCATGGATCCACACGGGATGCTCGGTCCACGGCTTCGCCGCGAGTCCGCGCTCCCATACCGCGGCGACGGATGCCGCATCGTCCGCCGGCAGCACGCCGCTCTCGCGCAACATCGCGAGCCGCTCGGTGAACGCGTCCGATCGCGCGGCGAGCGGGACGCCGCGGAACGGGTTCGAGGGAGCATCCGCAGGCGCCGGCACGTGAATCGCGCCGAGCGCCTCGGCCAGTGTCGCGGCCCACGCGGAAGCATCCGCTCGAGCAAGGCCGATCGCCGCGCGCCCGGGGATCCAGGGCACGATCGACCACGGCCAGGGGAAACCGGCATCCGGTGCGCCGAGATGCAGCGGCGCGGGTGCCCTCACGCCGACGGCGTCGAGTCGCGGCCCCAGCACGTCGAGTGCTTGCGCCTCATGGCCGATGAGGGGCGCGGCAGCGGCGCGCCGGGGGAGACGCGCGGCCAGATCTTCGCCGATGCGCCACAGTTCGCAGTCCCAACCCTCGGCGGCCTTGCGCACCGGCATCCGCGCCACCTTGTCGCCGAAGCGCGTGCTCGTCGTCAAGCGCCGCACGAGAGTTTCGTCGACGTCGATCTCGGCGCGGGGCTTGTTCGGCACTCCTCGACGATAGACGTCCAGTAGATCTGCGAAAGTATTGCATAACCTGTGGATGTGTTGTAACGTGTGGGAATCCAAAGGAGGACGGCATGTACGCAGCGGAGCGACAGGACTCGATCGAGCGCCTGCTCACCGAAGAGGGCCGCGTCGGCGTCGTCGATCTC
>JAUHVN010000041.1 GCA_030425055.1 Actinomycetes bacterium
CGGACGTGCGGGTCCACGAGACATCGTCGGGACCGCTGATCACCGCCGTGGTCGCCCACACATCGGCGAGCGTCAGCCCGGCCGCGACGACCGTCGCAGCGGCGATGCCCCGCGCCGGCATCCCGGTACGCGGATCGACGATGTGCGCGCCGCGCTCGGCGACCCCCGACGTCGCGACCGCTCCGTCGGCGAGTTCGAGCGTGGCCGCGAACCGGTCCGGGCGGTGGGGGTCGGCGATGCCCACGCGCCATGTCCAGTCGCTGTCGTCGGCGGTGAACACCTGCACGTCTCCGCCCGCGTTGATGCCGACCGCCTCGGCGCCGCGCTCGAGCAGCGGCGCGAGGTGGCGCCGGGCCACCCGTTCGACGGCCCAGCCCTTGACGTAGCCGCTCGGGTCGAACCGGCGGTTCCACCACGCCGAGAAGCGGCCGTCGGTTGCCGACTCGAGGTCGACGCACGCCGCCGCGACCGCACGGACCTCGTCGCCGGCGTCATCGAGGCCGAGGCGGCCGTCTGCGATCCGCGACACCTGCGAGTCCGCGCGGTACGGCGAGAACGTCTCGTCGACGTGCCGCAGTTCGGCGAAGCATCCCGCGACGGCGTCCTCGACCTCGCGCGCGGCCCCGATGACCTGGATGCCGATGTGCGTGCCCATGATCTCGGCGCCGTGCACGGTGCGCGGCCGGTCGCGGCCGCTCACTGCAGCGCCTCGTCGATCGCGCTCTGCAGGGACTGCAGATAGCCCCGGCTCGTGTAGGTCGCACCCGACACCATGTCGATCTGGGCGCTCTGCGCGCTGACCGTCTCGGACGCGAGGATGGGCAGCGCCCGTTCGTTGATCTGGCGATCGCGCGAGTTGCTCGCCGGGTACTGGGGCACGTCGACGGCGGTGATCTCGCCGCCTTCGACGGTGATCGCCACCTGCACCGGACCGAACCTGGTCGACGCGGCGGCCCCGGTGTACGTGCCGTCCGCCAGCGTCGTGCTGCTCGTGCCGGTCGCGCCGGCGTCGGCGGTTCCCGAGGCTCCCGAGCCGGTGGCGCTCGTGTCAGTCGTGCTCGAGTCCGTCGTGCTCGAGGTCGTCGAACCTGCGGAAGCCGGACTCGCGCCGGGATCCGTCAGGGCGGTCGCCTCGGCACCCACCGACGTGCGATAACTGAACAGCAGAACGAGTCCGCTGATCGTCGCGAGTACGGCGTAGACGATCTTCTTCATGGCCCCTCCTCAGACGGTGAACGACTCGGTGTGGATGCGGTCGGGTGTGACTCCCGCCGCGCGCAGGTCCGCGCGCACGGCCTTCATCCACGGTTCGGGGCCGCACAGGTACACATCGCAGGCATGGATGTCGCCGGCGACGTGACGCAGCAGGTCCTGGCCGCGCCACCGATCGTGGCTCGCCGGCAGCCACGACGACGGCCCCTGCGAACGTGGGCCGTTGATCGTGAAGTGCCGCACGCCCCGCTCCTCGACCAGCCGACGTGCGCGTCGTCGCTGCAGTCCCGCATCGTCGGTGTGGTCGCGTGTGATGAGCGTGGCCGTTCCCGGGGCGTAGCGCTCGCCCTCGAGGATGGCGAGCAGCGGCGCGACGCCCGCACCCGCGCCCAGCATGAGCAGGCGCGAACCCGCGCGCCGCGCGCCGGTCAACGTGCCGTACGGGCCCTCGATGAGCACCCGCGTCCCGGGTCGCAGCGCTGCCAGGCGCGCCGTGCCGTCGCCGACCAGACGGGCCGAGAGGGTGAGCCGCTCGCCGTCGGGCGCCGCCGCGAGTGAGAAGGGATGGCCGCGACTCCACCCCGCTCCGTCGAGGAACCGCCACACGAAGAACTGGCCGGGCTCGATCCGCAGGCGCGAGAGGCCCCGGCCGCGCATGGTCACCTCGACCCCCTGCGCACCGTCGGGGATCGCGCGCTCGACCCGGATGTCGTGGCGCCACGAACGCCACAGCGGCACCCCGATGCGCCAGATGAGGACGGATGCCGCGGTCGCAGCCCACAGCCCCCACCAGTACGCCGTCGCGACGGGGTTCGCGGCGAAGTCGGCTCCGGTCCACAGCATGTGCGGGATCGCGAGACCGACGCCGAGGTAGCCGTACAGGTGCAGCAGGTGCCACGACTCGTAGCGCAGGCGGCGACGCGCGCGGCGCATCGACGTGACGACGACGAGGATCAGCAGCAGCGTGCCGACGGTGGCCAGCAGCATCCCGGGGTAGTCCCACACGAACTCCCACAGCTGCACGAACGGGTTGATCCCCGCCTGGCCGGCGTAGCCGAACACCTGCAGAACGAGGTGGGCGCACAGCAGCCAGAACGACCAGTAGCCCACGACGCGGTGCAGCCGCACGATGCCGTCGTGGCCGAAGCCCCGCTCGAACAGCGGCACCCGGGCCATGAGCAGCACCTGGTACAGCAGCAGGTTGGCCGACACGAGGCCCGCGATGCGGCCCAGCGAATTCAGCGCGTCCGGCACGGACGAGGTCAGGGCCTGCACATTTCCGCCGAGGACCCACAGCGCGACGATCACCAGGCTCGTCGCCCAGATCACGGTCACCGCCGCGACGCGCCACCGTGCCGCTTTCGCGCGGCCGCGGGGCCGCGCGGCATCCGAGGTGGGCAGAACGGGAGCCTCCGCGGAGATGCGCTCGTGCTCGGCGATCGCTGTCATGCCCCCATTCGGCGCCGCGAAGCTATGCGCGAGCCGAGAAACCGGCCTCGACGGCACCGACCCATACGGAATCCATAGGAACGGACGCGGCCCCGCGACATCGCACGGTGGGCTGTGGCAGGGTGAGCGCGTGAACGCACCGCGATCATCCACGGTCGACGCCCGAATCCACATCGGGCTGATGGCGGCGCTCACCTTCTCGACGGGCGTCGTCGACGCGGCATGCTTCCTCGGCCTCTACCAGGTGTTCACCGCGAACATGACGGGCAACATCCTGCTGCTGGGCATCGGCCTGGTCGATCCCGGGTACCGCGCCATCGGGCCGCTGGTCGCGCTCGTCGCATTCCTCGTCGGCGCCGTGGCCGCGGGCGCGGCGATGCGCGGTGTGCTGGCGGGATGGACCTCACGCGCGACACTGCTGGTCGGAGCGGGAGCCGCGGTCGTGGCGATCGCGCTGATCCCGCTCGCGATCGCCCGCGCAGCCGACGATCGCGCGGGCTCTCCCCCGATCCTCATCGCGACCGCGCTGCTGGGCATCGCGATGGGGGTGCAGGCGGGCGTCGCCCGGCACATCGCGGTCGCCGAGGTGAACACGCTCGTGGTCACGTGGACGCTCGTCGGCCTCGCGTACGAGTCGGCGGTGGGCGCGGACGGGCGCCGGCGATGGCCACGCCGCGTGCTGGCGGTCGGGTCGCTGCTGACCGGAGCGATCATCGGAGCGGCGCTGCTGCAGATCGACATCGCGTGGCCGCTCGTCCTCGCCGCGGTCGTCGTCGCGGCGGTCGCGACGACGGGGGCGATCACGCACCGCGGCGGCGAACGCGCCGGCGGCGCGAGCTAGGCCGTCTCGCCGTCGAACTCGCGCACCAGGTACTTCGGCGCCTGCGTGCGCCAGGCATCCGTCACGAGCTCGCCGAGGTGCAAGACGTCGATCCTCGCCATCCGGAAGGCGACCTTGGGCTCGCTCCACGCGGTCGTCCGAGGCAGGAAGACCTCGGGCGCCATCTCGCGAAGGGCCATCGCCTCGATCGGGTCGGCGATCTTCACCGCGACGACGAGTTCGGCGGCCACGATCTCACGGATGTCGGCCGGGATGCTGGGCCACGGGTGGCACTCCCACGCGTACAGCTTGCGGCGCACGAACCACGCGGCACCGCCGGTGGTCTCGCGTTCCTCGCTGCCCGGCAGCCGCTCGGCGATGCGCCGGACGTCGTCGAGCGTTGCCATACGACCATCTTGGTCATCGGCGCCGACACTCGCGCGAGGATTGCGACGGGATCAGTCCCAGTCGAGGTAGTCCTCGATGGCCCACGACGTCGCACCCACGTGGGTCTCGGCGAACAGGTGCCCGGCACCGTCGACGACGACGACGCTGACCAGGCCCGGGGCGGCTTCCTTGAGCGCATCGCCATTGGCGGTCGGCGTCACATCGTCGACTTCGCCTTGGATCACCAGCACCGGGATGCCGTCGGCGAGGGGCGCCTCGGGATCGTCGACGCCGAGCAGCAGCACGCCGTTGACCCGGTCGTGGTGATCGTGCGAGACGGTGCGGGCGACCGAGCCGCCGAACGCGTGACCGCCCACCCACGCGTGGTCGAGGTCGAGCGCGTCCATCACGGCGACGACGTCGGCCGCGTGGTCGGCCGCGGCCGACGCATCCGCGCCCGACTCTGGCCAGCCGATGCGCACGACGCGGAAGTCCTCGGCGACCAGCGACGCGGCCAGCATGCCGAGGTAGTGCACGTCCATACCGCTGCCCGGCAGCAGCACCACGGCCGGGCCGGTTCCCTCGTCGATGTACGGGATCGCCCGATCGGCGGCGTCGAACGTCTGAACCTCGGTCATCGCGTCGTGTCTTCCTTTCGTCCGCGGCCGCGCGGCGGTGTCGCCGCGCGCAACGGCGCCTGAATCCTGGAATGGCGCCACCGGTTTCGGGCGCCATTCCAGGATAGAGGCGCCGCAACGGGATACCGGATGCCGGGTCCCGGCATCCGGCTCACACGTTGAAGCGGAACTCGACCACGTCTCCGTCCTGCATGACGTAGTCCTTGCCCTCGAGCCGCGCCTTGCCCTTCGCGCGGGCCTCGGCGACCGAGCCGAGCGCGACGAGGTCGTCGAACGAGATGACCTCGGCCTTGATGAAGCCCTTCTCGAAGTCGGTGTGGATGACACCGGCCGCCTGCGGCGCCTTCCAGCCCTTGCCGATGGTCCACGCGCGAGCCTCCTTGGGGCCGGCCGTGAGGTACGTCTGCAGCCCGAGGGTGTCGAAGCCGATGCGCGCGAGCTGGTCGAGGCCCGACTCGTCCTGCCCGGTGGATGCCAGCAGCTCGGCGGCGTCCTCGGGATCGAGGTCGATGAGCTCGGACTCGATCTTCGCATCGAGGAACACCGCCTGCGCCGGGGCGACGAGCGCCGCGAGCTCGGCGCGGCGCGCGGCATCCGTCAGCACCTCCTCGTCGACGTTGAAGACGAAGATGAACGGCTTCGCGGTCAGGAGTCCGAGTTCTCGGATGGGGGCGAGGTCGATGTCGGATGCCGACAGCAGCTCTCCGCGCTGCAGCATCTCCTGCGCGGCGACGGCGGCGGCGAGCACCGACGGGTCGGTCTTCTTGCCCTTGACCTCTTTGTCGTAGCGCGGGATCGCCTTCTCGAGGGTCTGCAGGTCGGCGAGCTGCAGCTCGGCGTTGATGGTCTCCATGTCGCTGGCGGGGTTCACGTCGCCGTCGACGTGCACCACGTCAGAATCGCTGAACCCGCGCACGACCTGTGCGATCGCGTCGGCCTCGCGGATGTTGGCGAGGAACTGGTTGCCCAGCCCCTCCCCTTCGCTCGCGCCGCGGACGATGCCCGCGATGTCGACGAACGACACGGCCGCCGGCACGGTGCGCTCGCTGTGGAACACCTCGGCGAGCCGGTCGAGGCGGGGGTCGGGCAGGTTCACGACGCCGACGTTCGGCTCGATCGTCGCGAACGGGTAGTTCGCCGCGAGCACCTGATTCTTGGTCAGCGCGTTGAAGAGGGTCGACTTGCCGACGTTCGGGAGTCCGACGATTCCGATGGTGAGAGCCACGGGCATCGAGTCTAGGCGAGCGACGCCCCACCCTCAGACCGGGTCGACCCGCCATCGCATGAGGACGTTGCCCGACTCGGGCCACACCTGGGTGCCGAGCAGCTTCAGTGCGACCGACGGCCGCGAGTCGAACAGCGGCACGCCCCCGCCCGCGATGAGCGGGAACGTCACGAGGTGCAGCTCGTCGACGAGTCCGGCGTGCATCAGGTCGTTCCACAGCACGCGGCCGAGCAGCACCAGGATGCCGCGCCCTTCGGCCGCCTTCATCCGCGCGACCTCGTCGCGCGAGTCGGCGATCCGCACGATGCGGGTGTTCGGCACATCCGCGACGTCGTCGGGCTCGAGGGTGTCCGACACCACAACCTTCTCGACGTCGAAGAACAGTCGCGCGAACTCGCGGCGGATGTCGGTGGCATCCGGATCGCCCCGCACGCCGGCCCAGTACCGCGCGTTGCCCAGGAACGACCGGCGCCCCGCGAGCAGGAGCGTGCCCGACTCGCGCAGCAGCGCGGTCGTGTAGCGGTCGAACGTGTCCCCGCCCCGGTGATCGGGATGCCAGTGCTCGAAGAACGACGCGATGTCGTGGTCGTCGTCCTCGTAGCGGCCGTCGACGGTCGTGAAGTTGCAGACCGTGAGCGTGCGCACCGGCGTCAGGCCCGCACGGCGCGGAACGCGCGCGTGATGTAGGGCAGGCCGACCTCGGCGTCGCCGACGGCGCCGATCTCGTCGAGAAGCGCCGCCAGTCCCGCCTCGATGCGCTCGCGCTCGTCGGGCTCGGCGGTGATCACGTGGCTGCGCGAGCGCGCCATCGCCAGCAGAGACTCCCGCGTCATGCGGCGGGTCCACCGCCACGACGCCTGCTCGAGCGCGCCGAGCGGCGCGTTGATCTCGGGGTCGCCGGCGGCGAGCATCTCCTCGGCGCGGCTGCCGTGCATGATCTCGGTCAGCCGCCTCACCCAGGGCACGCTCTCATCGCGGATGTTCCACACCAGCCCGACGACGCCTCCGCTGCGCAGCACGCGTCCGAGCTCCTCGGATGCCGCGACCGGGTCGACCCAGTGCCACGCCTGCCCCAGCAGCACGGCGTCGAGGGATGCCTCGGGCAGCGGCATCCGCTCTGCGGTTCCCACGAAGGTCGGCACGCCGTAGACGTTCTCGCGCAGCACCGCGAGCATGTCGGTGTCGGGGTCGATCGCGACGACCTCGGCGCCCGTCTCGACCGCGACGCGCGAGAGCTTGCCGGTTCCCGCGCCCACGTCTGCGACGCGCAGGGCGCGCCCCTCGCGGGCGACCGGATGCAGCATCCAGTCCACCGCGACGGCGGGGTACTCGGGGCGACCGACCTCGTACGTGCCGGCCGCCGCGCCGAACGACGTGGACATCTCCTCACGGCGGGCCATGCATCGAGCCTATGCGCGACCGGATGCGACGGCGCCCCGGCGCGCCTGACCCCGTCGGCTCGGAGCCCGGGCGAGGCTCGGGGTGTGCCCCTGGATTTCACCGCCATCGACTTCGAGACGGCGAACTCCAGCACGGCGTCGGCGTGCGCGGTGGGGCTGGTGCGCGTCCGCGACGGGATCGTGGTCGCCAAGACCGGCTGGCTGATTCAGCCGCCGCCAGGGCACGACCGGTTCTTCGAGCTGAACATCCGCATCCACGGCATCCAGCCCGAAGACGTCGTCGGCGCGCCGACGTGGACCGATCAGCTGCGCGATCTCGCCGGCTTCGTCGGCTCGGACGTGCTGGTCGCCCACAATGCGGGCTTCGACATGGCGGTCATCAAGCGCGCGTGCGAGGCGACCGGCGATGATGCTCCCGCCTACCGGTACGCCTGCAGTCTTCAGGTCGCGCGCCGCGTCTACGACCTGGACTCGTACCGGCTCCCCTTCGTGGCCGCCGAGGCGGGCTTCGCCGACTTCCCCCACCACAACGCCACGGCCGACGCGCTCGCGTGCGCCCACGTGATGATCGACGCCGCCCGCCGCGTGGGTGCCGACGACATCGAGGGTCTCGCCGAGCTCGCGGGTGTGCGCGTCTCGCAGATCGTCGTGGCGGCGCCCCCCGTCGGGGCGGATGCCGGCGTGCCGGGTGCTGTGCCGGCCGCCGCGCCCGCCATCGCCTGACCTCGCACACGCACCGCTGTCGGGGCGGCTGCACCGCGATGTCGGATGCCCGCGGCATCCTGGGCGCATGGACGCACTCACGATCCCGCTGATCGTCATCGGCGCGCTCGCCACGGGCGCCCTCGCCGGGTGGCTGGCGGGCCTCGCCCGCGGCGCCGCACGGGCCGAGCGCGCGCACGCACGCCTCACCGCCGACCTGGCGGCGAGCGAGGCCGCGCGCGCGGGCGTGCAGGCGCAGCTCGACCATCAGCAGCACCTCTACCGCGAGCTCGCGAACCAGGCGCGCGCCGACCAGGCGGCCCGCGAAGAGCGCGAGCGCCGCGAGCAGACGGTGCTGCGGGCCCTCGCGCCCGTCCAGCAGTCCCTGCTGTCGATGCAGACGAAGGTCGACGAGCTCGAGCGCGAGCGTGCGGAGCAGTTCGGTTCGCTCGCCGAGCAGCTGCGGCGCGCGAGCGAATCCGACGAGGCGCTGCGGGCGACCACCGAGTCGCTCGCCGGCGCGCTGCGGTCGAACGCGACACGCGGGGTGTGGGGTGAGACGCAGCTGCGGCGCGTCGTCGAAGCCGCAGGGCTCACGCGATACGTCGACTTCGACGTGCAGGCGACGATCTCGACCGATGCCGGCACCGGCCGGCCCGACATGGTGATCCGCCTTCCCGGCGACAAGGCGATCGCCGTCGACGCCAAGGTGCCGCTCGACGCCTATCTCGAGGCGAGCGCCATCCCGTGGACGGCCCAGGGCGCCGACGCCGACCGCCGCTCGATGCTGCTGCAACGCCACGTCAAGGCGATGCGCGCGCACGTCGACAGCCTGGGCCGCAAGCGCTATTGGGCGGGCCTCGACTCGAGCCCCGAGTTCGTGGTGTGCTTCGTGCCGAACGAGTCGCTGCTCGCCGCAGCGCTCGAGCAGGACCCCGCCCTGCTCGACTACGCGTTCGGCAAGCGCGTCGCCCTCGCATCGCCCGTGAACCTGTGGGCCGTCCTCAAGACCGTCGCTTTCACCTGGACCCAGCAGGACGTCTCGGAGCAGGCCCGCGAGCTGTTCGAGCTCGGCACCCAGCTCTACGAACGACTCGGCTCGCTCACCGGCCACGCCGAGAGCCTGCGCCGCGCGATCGAGCGCACCGTCGACAGCTACAACGGGCTCATCGGCTCGCTCGAGAGCCGCGTGCTGGTGACGGCGCGCCGGTTCCCGGGCATCGACGACACGAAGCTCGACGCCGTGACGCCGCCGACGGCGATCGAGTCGACGCCGCGTCCGCTCACCGCGCCCGAACTGATCCCGGTCGACCTCGACGAGGTGCGGCGACGGATCGCACCCAGCGAAGAGGATGCCCGGCGCTGACGGCCGGCTGCATGACCGCGACGACCGCTACGCGCCGCCGGGGATGAAGCTCAGCACGGCGATGACGGCGGCCGAGACGCCGACGAACGCGCCGATCAGCCACCATGCGCTGATCTCGTGGCCCTCGGCGCGGCGCTTGCGCAGCAGCACGTCGGGGCGACGGGCGGGATCGATCGCATCGGCGACCACGGCCTGGGCCCCCGTCTGCACGCTCGGCTGCTGCGAGGTCCCGCTTGCCTGTGCGGCCATGAAGGAGCTCCTTCTGGTCATCTGGAACAACGGCGTGTCCCCGTCGACACCGGTCGACATTCTGCCAGAGACCCGGTCGGGTCGCACCGGCGAGTGTACTCGCGCCTCACGCGTCCCACGCGCCACACGCCGCCGATCCCGCAACCCGACGCGGCCGGAGCCGTCGCGTCAGAACCACTTCGAGGCGAGGTGCTCCGACGAGATGCGCCGCAGGGTGCCCGATGCGCCGCGCAGCACGACGCTCTCGGTGTAGACGAAGTCGCCGGCGCGGCGCACACCCGCGACCAGCTCGCCGTTGGTGACGCCTGTCGCGACGAAGATCGTGTTCGAGCCCTTGACGAGGTCGTCGGCCTCGTACACGAAGTCGTCGACCTTCAGCCCGGCATCCACACCGCGCTGCTTCTCCTCGTCGTCGCGCGGCCACAGCCGACCCTGGATGTGCCCGCCCAGCGCCTTGATCGCGCACGCGGTGACGATGCCCTCGGGGCTGCCCCCGACTCCGACGCACATGTCGGTGCGCGCGTTGTGGCGCGCGGCGTTGATGCCGCCCGCGACGTCGCCGTCGCTCATGAGGCGCGTGCCCGCGCCCGCTTCGCGGATGTCGTTGATCAGCTGCTCGTGGCGCGGGCGGTTCAGCACCGAGACGACCATCTCGTCGACGGGCTTGTCGAGGGCCTTGGCCAGCCGGCGGATGTTCTCGCCGACCGGCAGCCGGATGTCGACCACGCCGACGCCCGCGGGCCCGGTGACGAGCTTGTCCATGTAGAACACCGACGACGCGTCGAGCATCGCCCCGCGGTCCGAGACCGCGATGACCGAGAGCGCGTTGTTGCGCCCTTCGGCGGTCAGCGTCGTGCCGTCGATGGGGTCGACGGCGATGTCGGCGCGCGGGCCGCGCCCGGTGCCGACGCTCTCGCCGTTGAAGAGCATCGGGGCGTTGTCCTTCTCGCCCTCGCCGATGACGATCATGCCGTCGAAGTTCACCGTCGACAGGAACGCGCGCATCGCGTCGACCGCTGCGCCGTCGGCGAGCTCCTTCTGACCCCGCCCGATGAACGGCGCCGATCGGATCGCGGCCGCTTCGGTCGCGCGCACCAGCTCGAGCGCGAGATTCCGATCGGGATGCAGCGGGCTCATGTCCTCGGTCAGACTCACCATGGGGTTCAGCCTATTGCCTGGGCCCGCACCCCACCGCGGGCTTCGCTAAAGTGACGGGGGTACGCGCCACTTCGATCCGAGGAGCAGTCATGCCCGTCGCCACCCCCGACCAGTACGCCGACATGCTGGACCGCGCGAAGGCCGGCGGCTTCGCGTACCCCGCCATCAACGTCTCGAGCTCGCAGTCCATCAACGCCGTACTCCAGGGCCTCACCGAGGCCGGGTCCGACGGCATCATCCAGGTCACCACCGGAGGGGCCGACTACTTCGCGGGCCACACCGTCAAGGCCCGCGCCACCGGCGCGCTCGCCTTCGCGAAGTTCGCGACCGAGGTGGCCAAGAGCTACCCGATCACCGTCGCGCTGCACACCGACCACTGCCCGAAGGAAGCACTGCCGAACTTCGTGATGCCCCTCATCGAGGCATCCGAGGAAGAGGTCAGGGCCGGCCGCAACCCGATCTTCCAGTCGCACATGTGGGACGGCTCGGCCGTGCCGCTCGACGAGAACATCGAGATCGCGAAGGACCTGCTCCCCCGCATCAAGAACATCAACGGGATCCTCGAGGTCGAGATCGGCGTCGTCGGCGGCGAAGAGGACGGCGTCAAGCACGAGGGCTCGAACGACGCGCTGTACACCACGGTCGCCGACGTGACCAAGGCCGTCGAGGCGCTCGGCCTCGGCGAGAACGGCCGCTACATCTCGGCGCTGACGTTCGGCAACGTGCACGGCGTCTACAAGCCCGGCAACGTCAAGCTGCGTCCCGAGCTCCTCGGTGAGATCCAGGAGGGAATCGCCGCGACCTTCGGCACCGGCCCGAAGCCCCTCGACCTGGTGTTCCACGGCGGCAGCGGCTCCACCGACGAGGAGATCGCACTCGCGGTCGCCAACGGCGTCGTCAAGATGAACATCGACACCGACACCCAGTACGCGTTCACCCGCTCGGTCGCCGGCTTCATGTTCAGCAACTACGACGGCGTCCTCAAGGTCGACGGCGAAGTGGGCAGCAAGAAGGCCTACGACCCGCGTGCGTGGGGCAAGGTCGCCGAGTCGGCGATGGCGGCGCGCGTCGTCGAGGCGACGCAGCAGCTCGGCTCGGCCGGCAAGAGCCTGGCGGCCTGAGCCGCCCGGCAGGTCGCGGGCGTCAGCCCGCGACCTGCTCGACCAGCGCGTTCCACACGGCGGGGTCGTTCATGATCGGCACGATCATCAGCATGCCGCTGAGGAACGTGAAGACGACTCCTCCGACGAGGGCGATCCACCACGTGACGCGGCCTCGGCGCGCCATGCTCCAGCACAGCGCCGCGGTCGCGATCCAGCCGAGCGAGAGCAGCACGACCGCCGCGACGCCCCACGGCTGACCGGAGGTCGGGTCCGAGAGCGCGGCATCCACACCCATGCCCGTGATCACCTGCTGGGCGTAGGCGCTGTAGTCGATCATCGCGGGCGCGGTCAGGATGATGTTGAGCAGCCCGTACGACAGGAGCACCATCGTCGCGACGCGATCGACGAGCCGTCCGCGACTGAGCCCACCGGATGCCGCATCCGCGGCGGGGCTCGCCGACGCGGGTGTCGCGGGCGCGGGCTCGTGCGGGGCTGCGGGTTCGGGCGCGGTCATCCACGGCTCGGGCTCCTTGATGCGGGCGCGCTGCTCCTCGGGCGTCGCGTACTCGCCGTACTGCGGCCTCGCGCGCTCGGCGTCGCTCACGCGCGCGACCGTCCGCCCAGCGCCCGCGCGTCGCGGCGACCGCCGGCATCCTGACGCAGCTCCTTGGGCAGCGAGAACATGAGGTCCTCCTCGGCCGTGCGCACCTCTTCGACGTCGACGAAGCCCGCGGCCGCCAGGTCGTCGAGCACCTGCTGCACGAGCACCTCGGGCACCGACGCGCCGCTGGTGACGCCGACGGTCGCGACGCCGTCGAACCACGCCTGCTCGATCTCGTCGGCGTAGTCGACGCGGTAAGCCGCCTTCGCGCCGTATTCGAGCGCGACCTCGACCAGCCGCACGCTGTTGGACGAGTTGGCCGATCCGACGACGATGACGAGGTCGGCGTCCTTGGCGACCTTCTTGATCGCCACCTGGCGGTTCTGGGTCGCGTAGCAGATGTCGTCCGACGGCGGATCCTGCAGCTCCGGGAACCGCTCGCGCAAGCGGCGCACGGTCTCCATCGTCTCGTCGACCGACAGGGTCGTCTGCGACAGCCACACGACCTTCGAGGGGTCGCGCACCTCGACGGTCGCCGCTTCGGCGGGCGAGTTCACGACGGTGACGTGGTCGGGCGCTTCGCCGGCCGTCCCCTCGACCTCTTCGTGTCCGTCGTGGCCGATGAGGAGGATCTCGTAGTCGTCGCGTGCGAAGCGCACCGCTTCGCGATGCACCTTGGTGACGAGCGGGCATGTCGCGTCGATCGCGTGCAGGCCTCGATCGGATGCCGCCGAGACGACGGCCGGCGAGACGCCGTGCGCGCTGAAGACGACGTTCGCCCCTTCGGGCACTTCGTCGACCTCGTCGACGAAGATCGCGCCACGCTGCT
>JAUHVN010000470.1 GCA_030425055.1 Actinomycetes bacterium
GATCGGCATGCCGTCGACCTCGCCGAGGGCATCCCACCCCTCGCGCGCCCGCGCGAGCAGATCGAGGTAGTGGTCTTCGCCGTACGCGTTGTTGAAGTTGCGGGTCTCGCCGTGCGACGCACCCCGCGTGTGGCCGCGCCCGAAGCGCTCGACGACGATCGGCCGCTCGCCGCGGCGCGTGAGCTGCCACGCCGTCGCGAGGCCCATCGCGCCGCCACCGACCACGATCACCCGCGTCATCCGCATCCCCTCCATCTGTCCGTGGTCGGAGGATAGCGGGGAGCGTGCGCAGAATTCAGTCCGGCCGTCGGTGCGACTCGGCTCGGCGCCCGTCATCCTGGCGTCCGTGCCCGCCAGCGGCTGTTCAGACTGAATGCTGCGCAGAACCCGGCAGGTAGGCTGGGCGCGTGACCATGGAGATCGAACTCGGCCGGGCCAAGCGCGCACGCCGCGCCTACACGTTCGACGACATCGCGGTCGTCCCGTCGCGGCGCACCCGCAACCCCGAGGACGTGTCGACGGCGTGGACCATCGACGCGTTCCCGTTCGAGATCCCGGTGCTCGCCGCGCCCATGGACTCGGTCGTGAGCCCGAAGACGGCCATCGCGATCGGCAAGCTGGGCGGCCTCGGCGTGCTCGACCTCGAGGGGCTGTGGACGCGCTACGACGACCCCGAGCCGCATCTGGTCGAGATCTCGTCGCTCGACGACGCGGATGCCACGCGACGGATGCAGGAGCTCTATAGCGAGCCGATCAAGCCCGAGCTCGTACGCGACCGGCTCGCCGAGATCCGCGCCGCGGGCGTCACCGTCGCCGGCGCCCTCACTCCGCAGCGCACGCAGGACCTCTACGAGACCGTCGTCGCGGCCGGCGTCGACCTCTTCGTCATCCGCGGCACGACGGTGTCGGCCGAGCACGTCTCGAGCGTCGACCAGCCGCTGAACCTCAAGAAGTTCATCTACGACCTCGACGTTCCCGTCATCGTCGGCGGCGCCGCCACCTACACCGCCGCCCTGCACCTCATGCGCACCGGCGCGGCGGGCGTGCTCGTCGGCTTCGGCGGCGGCGCGGCATCCACGACCCGCGCGACCCTCGGCATCCATGCCCCGATGGCGACCGCGGTCGCCGACGTCGCCGGCGCGCGCCGCGACTACCTCGACGAGTCGGGCGGCCGGTACGTGCACGTCATCGCCGACGGCGGCGTGGGCACGTCGGGCGACATCGTGAAGGCGCTCGCGATGGGCGCCGACGCGGTCATGCTCGGTGTCGCGCTGTCGCGCGCGACGGATGCCCCCGGCCGCGGGTTCCACTGGGGATCCGAGGCCGTGCACGCCGAACTGCCCCGCGGGCGCCGTGTCGCGGTCGAGCAGGTGTGCGACCTGAACGCCCTGCTGTACGGCCCCGCGCCGGTCGCCGACGGCACCGCGAACCTCATCGGGGCGCTGCGCAAGTCGATGGCGACGACCGGGTACTCCGACCTCAAGGAGTTCCAGCGCGTCGAGGTCGTCGTCGCCCCCTACGGCACGGGATGACCGCGCCCGCCGAGGTCTTCCCGCCCACCCTGCGCGAGGTCATGCTGCGCCCGCGGTGGATCGGGATGCTGCTGCTGTGCCTCGTCGTCGCCGGTGTGTTCGCGTGGCTCGGCCAGTGGCAGCTCGGCCGGGCGATCACCGAGACGCAGGTCGCCGACGGCGCGACCGAAGAGGTGCGACCGATCACCGAGGTCGTGCAGCCGGGTGACTACCTGCCCGAGCCGTTGGTCGGCCAGCGGGTCGAGGTGTCGGGCACGTGGATCGGCGCCGACTTCCTGCCGGTCTCGGGCCGCTACGACGACGGCGTCGAGGGGTACTGGGTGACGGGGCAGCTGCGGCTGACCGAGGCATCCGACCCCACGTCCCTCGCCGTCGCGATCGGCTTCGCCGCGACCGAGGACGACGCGCTCGCGGCCGCCGCGCAGCTCGAGAGCTCGGTCGGCACGCCGGTCACGCTCACCGGGCGGCTCGTGTCGGACGAGGGTCCGCTGCCGCCTCCGCCGGGTGCCGACCCGCAGGAGATGGTGCGCATGTCGCCCGCCGCGCT
>JAUHVN010000471.1 GCA_030425055.1 Actinomycetes bacterium
ATCGGGCTCCTCGGCGCGAACGGCGCCGGCAAGACCACCTTCCTGCGCGCGCTCATCGGTCTCGATCGGCCCGACGACGGCGAGGTCGAACTGTTCGGCGGCCCACCGGATGCGGCATCCCGCCGCCGGCTGGGCTACGTGCCGCAGGGGCTCGGCCTGTTCCGCACGATCAGCGTCGCGCAGAACGTCGAGTTCTTCGCGCGGGTGTACGCCACCCCCGAGATCACGCTTCCGCCGTCACTGGCCGCGGTGTCGGATCGCGTCGTCGATGCGATCGGACTGGGGCGCCAGCGCCAGCTCGCCTTCGCGCTGGCGCTGGGGCACGACCCCGAACTGCTCGTGCTCGACGAGCCCACCTCCGGAGTCGATCCGCTCTCGCGCGCGCGGCTGTGGGACACCATCCACGCCCAGGCGGATGCCGGACGCGGTGTGCTCGTGACCACGCACCACCTGCAGGAGGCCGAGCAGTGCACACGCCTCGCCCTGCTGTCGCGGGGCCGGCTGATCGGTGCGGGGTCGGTCGCCGACGTCACGGCCGGGGTCCGCGCCGTCCTCGTGCGCTCGCCGCAGTGGCAGCAGGCCTTCACCGCGCTCGGCGACGCGGGCCTGCCGACGATGCTGTCGGGCCGCGCGGTGCGGGTTGCCGGCGTCGACGTCGACCGCGTGCGCGATGCTCTCGGCGGCCTCGACGCCACCGTCGAGCAGGTCGCTCCGACGCTGGAGGAGGCGATGGTGCTGCGTGAGACCGCGCCCGCCGCGTGAGCCCGGTCGCGCCGAGCGGTCCCAGCGGTGCAGCATCCGTCCTACGATGGCTGAAGCCCCCGTTGCGAAGGGAGGCGACCATGGTCCAGGTGCGGGTCGCCGGCGTCGCGCTCGACGCCTCGCAGCAGCATGTGATCCTGCTCAAGCCGCTCGACGAGCTCCCCGGCAAGGGCAGGCTGCTGCCGATCTGGATCGGATCGCAGGAGGCGACCTCGATCCTCATCGCGATCGAGGGCACCGCCGCTCCGCGCCCCCTCGCCCACGACCTTATGCGGTCGATGCTCGACACGCTGGGTGCCGGCGTGGAGCGCGTCGAGGTCACGAAGATCGACGACGGCACCTTCTATGCGGCGATCGAGCTGACGACGTCGCTCGGCGACCGCCAGGTCGACGCCCGCCCGTCGGATGCCGTCGCGCTCGCCTCCCGTGTCGGCGCACCCATCTGGGTCGCGGACGCCGTGATGGACGAGGCCGGTGTTCCCGATGTGTTCACCACGGCCGACGATGCTGAGGAGAGCGTCGACGAGTTCAAGAAGTTCCTCGACGACGTCGAGCCTGACGACTTCCTCGAAAGCTGACCCCGAAAAGAAGGAGACACCAGTGCCCCCCAAGGATGCGACCGCCGCGGTCCGCGCATCGAACGGCGCCGTCCGCGCCGCGCTGCCGTTCGACGACACGACCGACTTCGACCTCGCCGACCGCGGGTTCATCGCGACCGCCGACGACGCGCAGGTGCGGGATGCCGCGGGCGAGGTGGTGTGGGATGCCGCCGCGTACGACTTCGTCGCCGGCGACGCGCCCGACTCGGTCAACCCGAGCCTCTGGCGCCAGTCGACCCTCGTGGCCAAGCACGGCCTCTACGAGGTGGTCGACGGCATCTACCAGGTGCGCGGCTTCGACCTGTCGAACATCTCGTTCGTCGAGAGCGACAGCGGTGTGATCATCATCGACCCGCTCATCTCCGAGGAGACCGCTGCGGCCGCTCTCGCGCTCTACCGCGCCCACCGTGGCGATCGCCGCGTCGTCGCAGTCATCTTCTCGCACAGCCACATCGACCACTTCGGCGGCGTGCTCGGCGTCACGTCGCAGGCGGACGTCGACTCGGGTGCCGTGCAGATCATCGCGCCCGACGGCTTCCTCGACCACGCCATCGAGGAGAACGTGTACGCGGGTGTGGCGATGGGCCGTCGCGCGGGCTACATGTACGGGGCGAAGCTTCCCCGCGGACCGCAGGGCCAGGTCGGCGCCGGCCTCGGGCAGACCACGTCGACGGGCGCTGCGGGCATCATCGTGCCCACCCTCACCATCACGACG
>JAUHVN010000472.1 GCA_030425055.1 Actinomycetes bacterium
GGAACTCGGCTGGACCGCCCGCATCGGCCTCGAGGAGGGGATGCGCGAGCTCGCGACCGCACCGCTGCGGCGCTGATCAGGCCAGCACGGCGTCGTCGACCTCGCGCGCCGCGGGGCGCGGCAGCAGCAGCTCGAAGCGGCATCCGCCCGGCACGTTGCTCACGGTCACCTCGCCGTTGTGCGCGGCCGCGATGCCGCGCACGATCGCGAGACCGAGGCCCGCGCCGCTCGATCGCAGCGATCCCGTCGCGGCCGCGTGGTGCGACGGCGTGCGCCCCTCGGCTCCCCGCCAGCCGGGGTCGAAGACGCGGTGCAGGTCGTCGTCGGCGATGCCGCCGCCCGAGTCGATCACCGCGATCGACGCGCGCGAGTCGTTCACCGACGCGGCGACCGTGATCGGCGAACCGTCGGGCGTGTGCTGGATCGCGTTGAGCAGCAGGTTCGACACCGCACGCGACAGTTCGCGCGGATCGGCGATGATGACGGCGTCGGCGTCGAGCTCGGAGCGGATGCGGATGTCGCGACCCGCCGACAGCGGTCGCAGATCGGCGACGGTGTCGGAGATCACGTCGTACAGCGACACCTCCTCGAGCGAGAGGCGCAGTGTGCCCGAGTCGATCTTCGACAGTTCGAACAGGTCGTCGACCATCGCCGACAGGCGGGCCACCTGCTCGCGCATCTGCCGGTGATACCGGCGCGGATCGGCGGCCATGTCGTCTTCGAGCGCCTCGGCCATCGACATGATGCCGGCCAGCGGCGTGCGCAGGTCGTGCGCGATCCACGCGACCAGCTCGCGGCGAGACTCCTCGACGCGCCGCTGCAGCTCGCGCGCCTCGTCGAGCTTCGCACTCGTCGCGACGAGCTCATCGGCGAGCGCCCGGAACTCGGCGCTGGACTGCCCCGCGACGGCGTCGACGCGCTCGCCCGCACCGATGCGGCGCGCGGCGCGCGAGAGCGCCTTCGCGTTGCGCACCACGACGGCTCCGAGGGCCGCTGAAAGTGCGAGCGACACCGCGCCCGAGATCGCCGCGACGTTGAGCGCGACGGTGAGGTCGTGCTCGGACAGATACATGAGCTGCGCCGCGCCGACGATGCTGAGGGTGACCGACAGCAGCGCCGCGAAGACCAGGACGCACATCTGCACGACCAGCGACGAGCGCCGCACCGCGAGCAGCACGAGCACGGCCGCTCCGCCGACGAGCAGTGTGATCGCGAGCGACAGCAGCGCCACCTGCAGCAGGTCAGGCCAGCTCATCCGAGCCTCCGGGGTCGAAGCGGTAGCCGATCCCCCACACGGTCGTGAGCCACTGCGGACGGGTGGGGTGCGGCTCGATCTTCTCGCGCAGCCGGCGCACGTGCACGGTCACGGTCGACAGGTCGCCGTGCGTCCACCCCCACACCGACGAGAGCAGCTCCTCGCGGCTGAACGCCTGATTCGGATGCCGCACGAGGAATGCCAGCAGGTCGAACTCGCGCACCGTCAGCGCGAGCTCCTCGCCGTCGAGCTTCGCGACGCGCGCAGCGGGGTCGACATGGAACGGCCCGCGCTCGACGGGTGACTGCGGGGCGTGCTCGGCGAGCGAGCGGCGCAGCACCGACTGCACGCGCAGCACGAGCTCGCGCGGCGAGAAGGGCTTGGTGAGGTAGTCGTCGGCACCGGCTTCGAGGCCGCGGATCCGGTCCTCCTCGCTGCCCAGCGCCGTCAGCAGGATCACCGGGGTGGGCCCGGCGGCGCGGATGCGGCGGCACGCCTCGCTGCCGTCGATGCCCGGCAGCATGCGGTCGAGCACGACGATGTCCGGCGCTCCGCGCTGCACGGCCTCGATCGCGGCGAACCCGTCGGAGGCGTGTTCGACGACGAACCCCGCCGTGCGCAGGTAGTCGGTGACGACCTCCGACACCGTCGGATCGTCGTCGACGACGAGCACCTTCCGATCGACGAGGTCCTCGTTCGCAAGGGCGCGCCCGGATTCCGCGATCACACCCCCAGAGTACGTCCGCGACCCGTTCCGGATGCGGTCGCCGAGGGGTGGCGTCCGCGATCCGTAAGACTTCCCCTGTTCACCCCGAC
>JAUHVN010000473.1 GCA_030425055.1 Actinomycetes bacterium
TCAGTACGTGACCGACGGCGAGCTGCCCGACGCGGATGCCGCGCTGCTGATCCCCGACCTCGTCGCCCACCTGCTCACCGGCGCCGTCGTCGCCGAGCGGACGAACGCCTCGACCACGGGCCTCGTGAACGTGTCGACCGGCGAGTGGGACCTCGAGCTGACCGAACGGCTCGGCATCCCGGCATCCGTCCTGCCGCCGCTGGTCGACCCCGGCACGACGCTCGGCACGCTCACCGGAACCGCGCGCGAGCAGATCGGCGCCGATGTCGACGTGGTCGCGGTCGGCTCGCACGACACGGCGTCGGCGGTCGTCGCCGTGCCGCTGTCGACGCCGAACGCCGCGTACATCTCGTGCGGCACGTGGGGCCTGGTCGGCGTCGAACTCGATGAGCCGATCGTGACGGATGCCGCCCGTGAGGCGAACTTCACCAACGAGGGCGGCGTCGACGGCCGGGTGCGCTTCCTCCACAACGTGACCGGGCTGTGGCTGCTGAGCGAGTCGGTGCGCGCGTGGGAGGCCGAGGACGGGGCCGCGATCGACCTGCCGTCGCTGCTCGCCGACGCCGCCGCGGTCGAGGGAGACATCGCCCTGTTCGACGCGAACGACCCGCGCCTGTCGGCGCCGGGCGACATGCCCGCCCGCATCGCCGACGTGCTCGCCGAGCAGGGCGCTCCGGCCCCGGCATCGCGAGCCGCGTTTGCCCGCACCATCGTCGAGTCGATCGCCCAGGCGTTCGCCGGCGCGCTCGCGATGGCCGGGAGCCTGAGCGGCCGCGAGATCGACGCCGTGCACATCGTCGGCGGCGGCTCGCTCAACGAGCTGCTCTGCCAGGCGACCGCCGACCGCTCGGGCACGCCGGTGCTCGCCGGGCCCGTCGAGGCGACGGCGCTCGGCAACGTGCTCATCCAGGCGCGTGCCGCCGGCCTGGTGGACGGCTCGCTCGAGGCGCTGCGCGACCTCGTCGCCCGCACGCATCCCCCGAAGCGGTACGACCCGCGCTGAGCCCGGTGGCCCCCGACCCACGAACTTCGCAGAATCGCGCGAACCTCGGAGGATTCGGCCGTTTCGCTCCGAAATGGGCGTGATTCTCCGGACTTCGTGCGTGTCCGCGCGGGGAGCTCACGCTTCCCGAGTGATCGTCACCTTCACGTGCAGGTGGCTCTTGAACGGGCCGGCGTACACACCGCGCAGCGGCGGCACGTCGTTGTAGTCGCGCCCGCGCCCCACCATGACGTGGCGGTCGCCGATCTCGATGTTGTTGGTCGGGTCGAACCCGTGCCAGCCGCCGGCGAACCACTCCACCCACGCGTGCGACTCGCCCGTGACGGCGACGCCGACCTCGGCCGAGGGGCGCGGATGCAGGTAGCCCGACACGTAGCGGGCGGGGATGCCGACCTCGCGCAGCGCGCCGAGCGTGATGTGGGCGAGGTCCTGGCACACCCCCTTGCGGGCCTCCCACGCCTCGGACGCCGTCGAATGGACGCCGGTGATGCCGTGCATGTACTCGACGGCGTCGCCGATCGCGCTCGCGATGGCGAGCGCCGCGCGCCCCGGATGCTCGTGCTGGCCGGCGATCGACCGCGCGATCTCGACGACCTCGGGGTGAGGCTTGGTCCGCGCCGACTGGCCCATCTGCTCGACGGTCTCGATCGCGCGCGGCGCTTCGCGCTCGAGGCGGTCCCACGTCATGTCGGAGTGCTCGAGCGGTCGCGGGCGCACCTCGACGAGCGAGCGCGCGGTGATCGCGAGCGCCGCGTGCGGCGAGAGCACGTCGAAGGCCGCGACGCGCGTGCCGAAGTAGTCGACATAGTTGTTGACCGACGTCGACGGGTCGATCTCGAGCGACGAGTTCAGCACGAACTGGCTGTCGGTCGAGCCCGGCAGCATGCGCGCCTCGTTGTACGAGGCCGAGACGTCGCCCTGGTACGAGAAGCCGGTCTGGTGTTCGATGCGCAGGCGCTTCATGACGTCTCTCCGATCCAGCTCGGCTCGGCCTGTGTCGGGAAGAATCTCTGGCGGATCGCCTCGGATGCCTCGCGTGTGACCTTCTGCACGCGCTG
>JAUHVN010000042.1 GCA_030425055.1 Actinomycetes bacterium
AGGACCAGGCGGCTCGGCCGCATCCTGCGGGATCGCGGTTGTGCTCCTGTTCCGTGCAACGGCGCCACATCTTTCCGGCGCCGTTGCACGGAACAGGCGCCGTCGATGTCGACGGCGCCGCTACCGGTAGTTGACGAACTGCAGGTCGACGTCGAGGTCGGCGGCCTTCAGAAGGCGGATGACCTCCTGGAGGTCGTCGCGGCTCTTGGACTGCACGCGCAGCTCGTCGCCCTGGATCTGCGACTTCACCGACTTGGGCCCCTCGTCGCGGATGATCTTGCCGATCTTCTTCGCGTTCTCCTGCGAGATGCCGTCCTTCAGGCTTGAGGCGATGCGGAACTCCTTGCCGCTGGCGACCGGGTCGCCCGATTCGAGGCTCTTGAGCGAGATGCCCCGCTTGACGAGCTTCGACTGGAAGACGTCGAGCACGGCCTTCGCGCGCTCCTCGGTGTTCGCGACGATGAGGATCTGCTCGCCGCTCCACGCGATCGAGGCGCCGGTGCCCTTGAAGTCGTAGCGCTGCTCGACCTCCTTGCGTGCCTGGTTGAGCGCGTTGTCGGCCTCCTGGTGGTCGACCTTGCTGACGATGTCGAATGAGGAATCAGCCATGCCGGGAGTCTAGTCGCGCGGTTCGGTGACGCAGGATGCCCGCGAAGGTCACGACGAGGTATCGAACGCGGTTCCCAGTTGCCAGATCGGGATGCTTGTGTGCAGAATGTAAGCGCTTGCATTCGCGAGCCGCACGTAATGGCCTCGACGGCGCCGCCGCTCGAGTGTCGACATCCAGCACCCAGAGAGGCACACACACCAATGAAGGTGAACAAGAGGAGCGTCTTCGCCCTCGGCGCGATCGCCGCCGTTTCATCCCTGACCCTCGTCGGCTGCGCCGGCGGCAGCACCGACTCGGGCGGCGAGACCACCGCCCCCGAGATGTCGGGTTCGATCACCGTGTGGGTCGACGCCGACCGCGCCGGAGTCCTCGAGGACGCCGCCGCCGAATTCACCGCCGAGACCGGTGTCGAGGTCGAGCTCGTCCAGAAGGAGTTCGGCGAGATCCGCGACCAGTTCGTCCAGCAGGTTCCGACCGGCGAGGGCCCCGACATCGCGGTGGGCGCGCACGACTGGCTCGGCGTGCTCGTGACCAACGGCGTCGTCGGACCGGTCGAGCTCGGCGACAAGTCGGCCGACTTCCAGCAGGTCGCCATCGACGCGTGGGCGTACGACGGCCAGACCTACGGCGTCCCGTACGCGATCGAGAACATCGCGATCCTGCGCAACGCCGACCTCGTCTCCGAGGCCGCGACCGACTACGACGACATGATCGCCAAGGGCGAGGCGGCCGGCACCGAGTACGCGTTCCTCGTCGGTCTCGACCCCGAGGCGGCCGACCCGTACCACCTGTACCCGTTCCAGACGTCGTTCGGTGCCCCCGTCTTCGGCACAAACGCCGACGGCAGCTACAACGCCGAGGACCTCGAGATCGGCAACGAGGGCGGCCAGGAGTTCGCCACGTGGCTGGCCGCGCAGGGTGCCGCGGGCATCTTCAACACGAACATCACCGGTGACCTCGCCCGTGAGAACTTCGTGGCCGGCGAGGCGCCGTTCTTCATCACCGGTCCGTGGAACGTGCCGGCTGCCGAGGACGCGGGCATCAACCTCGCCGTCGACCCGATCCCCTCGGCCGGTGGCCAGGACGCGCAGCCGTTCGCCGGTGTGCAGGGCTTCTTCCTCAGCTCCGAGAGCGAGAACCGTCTCGCCGCCAACGAGTTCCTCGTGAACTACATCGGCAGCGAAGACGTGCAGATGGCGCTGTTCGAGGTCGGCGGCCGTACCCCGGCGCTGACCGCGGCCTACGACGCCGCCGTCGCCAGCAGCCCGATCACCGCCGGCTTCGGCGAGGTCGGCGCCAACGCGGTGCCCATGCCCTCGATCCCCGAGATGGGTTCGGTCTGGCAGTTCTGGGGTGTGACCGAGGCCGCCATCATCAACGGCTCGGGCGGCGACCCCGTCGAGCTGTGGAACAAGATGGCCGCCGACGTCCAGACGGCGATCGAGTAACACTCCGATCCATCGGCGGGGCGGCACCCACCCGGTTGCCGCCCCGCCCTCCACCGCCGTAGGATCCGAACGAGGAAAGGGCGACGATGTCGACGCCGACCACGCAGGAGCGCGCAGCGAACTCCGCCGAAGACCGCAAGAAGGCTTCACGATCGAAGCGCGCGATGCAGCTCGCCGAAGCCGCGAGCGGCGGCTGGAAGGTGCTGCTCCTCAAGATCATCGCCCTGGCGATCATCGATGCGCTCGCCGTGTACTCGATGCTCGTGCTGATCCGCAGCGACCAGTGGATCCCCGCCGCGATCATCCTCGTGGTGACCGGCTACGCGAACTGGATCTACTTCAGCCGCGGCCACCTTCCCGCGAAGTACCTCATCCCGGGTCTCATCTTCCTCTTCGTCTTCCAGATCTTCGCCGCCCTGTACACGGGCTACATCGCGTTCACGAACTACGGCACCGGGCACAACTCCGACAAGGACAGCGCGATCAACTCGCTGCTGCTGTCGGCGCAGGAGCGGGTGCCCGACTCGCCCGCCTATCAGCTCACGGTGGTCGAGCAGCTCGGCGAGTTCTCGTTCCTCGTCACCGACCCCGACGGCAACGTCGAGATCGGCGGCAACGAGCGCCCGCTCGAGCCCGTCGACAACGCTGACATGGACGGCAGCAAGGCCGTCGGCCTGGCAGGGTACAACTCCCTGAACTTCGCGGGCATCGTCGCGAACCAGCAGGCGATCGCCGACATGGTGGTGCCGCTCAGCGACGATCCGAACGACGGTGCGCTGCGCACTCCCGACGGGTCTTCCGCGTACGTCTACCTGTCGAAGCTCGTCTACGACGAGCAGGCCGACACCATGACCGACACCCGCTCCGGTGTCGTCTACTCAGATATCGGCACCGGCGCGTTCACGGCCGAGGACGGCACCGAACTGCTGCCGGGATGGCAGATCTGGGTCGGTTTCGACAACTTCACGCGTGCGTTCACCGAGGAGTCCATCCGGGCACCGTTCATCGGCGTGCTGATCTGGACGTTCGTCTTCGCGTTCTTCTCGGTCGCGACGACGTTCATCATGGGGCTGTTCATCGCGATCGTGTTCAACGATCCGCGCATGAAGTCCAAGCGCTATTACCGGGTGCTCATGATCCTGCCGTACGCGTTCCCCGGCTTCCTGTCGGCGCTCGTGTGGGCGGGCATGATGAACCAGGAGTTCGGCTTCATCAACGTCGTGCTGCTCGGCGGCGCCGATGTGCCGTGGCTCACGAACGAGTGGCTCGCGAAGTTCAGCATCCTGCTGGTCAACCTGTGGCTCGGCTTCCCGTACATGTTCCTCATCTGCACGGGTGCCCTGCAGGCGATCCCCGACGAGCTGCAGGAAGCCGCCCGCGTCGATGGCGCGAGCGCGTGGCAGGTGTTCCGCAACATCAAGCTGCCGCTGCTGTTCGTCGCCGTGGCCCCGCTGCTGATCGCATCGTTCGCCTACAACTTCAACAACTTCAGCCTGATCTACATGCTGACCGGCGGCGGACCGAGGGATGCCACAGCCGCGGTGAACGTCGGCGCCACCGACATCCTCATCACGATGGTCTACAAGGTCGCGTTCGTCGGCTCGACCTCCGACTACGGCCTCGCCAGCGCCTTCTCGATCATCATCTTCATCATCGTCGCGACGATCTCGGTCATCGCGTTCCGACGTACCAAGGCACTCGAGGAGATCAACTGACATGAGCAACCTCCGCCCCGGCGCTCCCGCAGCCAAGGACCTCCTCGATCGCGTCGCCGAAGACGACGAAGCCCTCCGTTCGTCCTCCGCCGCCTCTCATGACGGGGGAGGTGTCCGTGGCGAGGGTCCGTTGCCCCGCCGCGCCTTCAAGCGGTACTTCCGCGAGACGGGATGGCGGCACATCGTCGGCATCGTCATCGGCGTCTTCGCGCTCTTCCCGCTGCTCTACGTGTTCTCGGCTTCCCTGAATCCCGGGGGCACGCTGCTGACCGCGAACGGCCTGTTCCAGAACCTGAACTTCGAGAGCTACGTCGCCCTGTTCACCAGCCCGCAGCAGCCGTACGCGGCGTGGTTCATGAACACACTGGTGATCGGCATCGCGAGCGCGATCGGCACCGTTCTGCTCGGTGCCCTCGCCGCGTACTCGTTCTCGCGCATGCGGTTCACGGGCCGCCGGTTCGGCTTGACCACTCTGCTGGTCGTGCAGATGTTCCCGCAGATGCTGGCCATGGTCGCGATCTTCCTGCTGATGGTCGGGATCGGCGACATCTTCCCCGCGCTGGGCCTGAACACTCAGATCGGTCTGATCATGATCTATCTCGGCGGCGCGCTCGGCGTGAACACGTACCTGATGTATGGATTCTTCAACACCGTGCCGTCGTCGATCGACGAGGCCGCGAAGATCGACGGCGCCGGTCACGCGCGCATCTTTTTCACGATCATCCTGCGTCTGGTCGCGCCGATCCTCGCCGTCGTGGGTCTGCTGTCGTTCATCGGAACCTTCAGCGAGTTCGTGCTCGCGAGTGTGATCCTCATCGATCCCGAGAAGCAGACCCTCGCGGTCGGCCTCTACAAGTTCATCTCCGATGAGTTCTCGAAGAACTGGAGCATCTTCGCCGCGGGGGCGGTGCTCGCCGCGATCCTTCCCGTCGCCCTGTTCCTCGCGCTGCAGCGGTACATCGTCGGCGGGCTCACCGCAGGAAGCGTGAAGTAGCGGGATGCCACAGCACACCCGCGCGGGCGTCCGCGCTGTGGTCGGCGCGCTCGCCGTCAGCCTGGCCGTCGCCGCGCTCACGGCATGCGCGCCGGCTGCGGAGCCGGTCGCCGCCGAGCCCGCGGCGCCGGATGCCGGCATCCAGCTCTTCCAGCTGCCGTGGACCGCGATCGCCGACGAGTGCGAGACCACGCTCGCGCCGAACGGCTTCGCGTGGGTGCTCACGTCGCCGCCCAACGAGCACATCGTGCGCGACGAGTGGTGGGCGTCGTATCAGCCGGTGAGTCACCTCGTCGAGTCGCGCCTGGGCACGCGTGAGGAGTTCGCCGACATGGTCGCCCGCTGCGATGCGGCCGGCGTCGCGGTGATCGCCGATGCGGTCGTCAACCATATGACCGGGCAGGATGACCCCGGCACCGGCTGGGCGGGCTCCGCATACGAGCACTACGGGTATCCGGGCCTGTACACCGACGCCGACTTCCACCACTGCGGCCTCACCTCGAACGACGACATCCAGGACTACGACTCGCGCGAGCAGGTGCAGACCTGCGAGCTGGTCAATCTCGCCGACCTCGACACCGCGGCCCCTGCCGTCCAGGCGACGATCACCGCCTATCTCGAAGACCTGCTGTCGCTCGGGGTCGCCGGCTTCCGCATCGACGCGGCCAAGCACATGGCCGCCGACGACGTCGCGGCGATCGTCGCGCCCCTGCCCGAGGGCACGCGCATCATGAGCGAGGTCATCCGCGGCGGCGGCGAGCCGATCACCCCCGAGGAGTACACCGGCTTCGGCGAGGTCTTCGAGTTCACGTACGCGCGCGACCTCACGCCGCCCCTGCAGAACGGCGTCTTCAACGATCCCGAGCTCGAGGGCGACCGGCCGCTCCACGTGCCGGCCGACTCCGCGCTCGTCTTCGTCGACAACCACGACACCGAGCGCGGTGAGGCGAAGGTCACGTATCGCGACCCGGCGATGTACCTGATCGCGAACGCGCTCATGCTCGCCGACGACTACGGCACCCCCGTCGTGTACTCGGGCTACGCGTTCAGCGACCGCGATGCCGGTGCCCCCGCCGACGACGACGGGCGCGTGCTGCCGGTCACGTGCGCGATGGACACGCCGCTGCCGCCCGACGAGTACGAGGACGGCGCGCGCACGTGCGTGCAGGCGTGGCCGGCGATCGGCGGCATGCTCGAGTTCCGCGCTTACGCCGCCGGCGCGCCGCGTCTCGCGGGCGTCGACGCCGGTGACGCGTACGGCTTCGAGCGCGAGGGCCGCGGCGTGGTCGCGGTCAACGTCGGGTCCGAGGCCGAGGTCATCGAGATCCCCACGAGCCTGCCGGCGGGGGAGTACTGCGACGTCGTCAGCGGTGGCCGTGATGCGGTGACCGACGACGGATGCCGCGGCGAGACCTACACCGTCTCGGACGGCGTCGTGAGCTTCGAGCTCGCCGCCGAGACGGCGGCCGCGATCCACATCGGCGGCCGGCGCTGACTCCATCGTGGCCGCGTGTCACGATGGATCCACAACCGAACAACAACCTGAGGGCTCTGTCATGGCGCGCGCCGTGCAACCACGTCGCATCCCGGGCGGCGACGCCGCCTGCCATTCGAAAGGCATCCCGATGACAGCTCTCCTTCCCCACCACGACGGCTCGCCGGTGCACGTGTCCGATCTCGAACCGTCGCTCGGCGACACTGTCACGCTGCGCCTGCGCGTGCCCGTCGGCTACGGGCCGCTGGCGGCCGTGCGCGTGCGATCGAACCCCGATCACGAGCCGGCGTGGTCGCCTGCGACCCTGAGCGGCACCGTCGACGGCTGGGACTGGTGGGACGCGCCGCTGCGCATCGCCAACCCCCGGCAGGGCTACCGCTGGGTGCTGCAGCACGAGGACGGCCGCGTGGAGTGGCTCAACCAGGCCGGCATCCATTCGCTCGAGACCCTCGACAGCGAGGACTTCGCGGTGATCGCCCACCCCGCCCCGCCGCGGTGGATGTACGACGCGGTGATGTACCAGATCTTCCCCGACCGCTTCGCGCGCTCGCAGGCCGCGGACGATCGAGAGGTTCCCGAGTGGGCGATCCCGGCGGCCTGGGACGACCCGATCGACCCGGTCCTGCCCGGCCGCTCGCAGCAGTTCTACGGCGGTGACCTCGACGGCATCGTCGACAAGCTCGACCACCTCGCCGACCTCGGGGTCGATCTCATCTACCTGACGCCGTTCTTCCCGGCGGCATCGAACCACCGCTACGACGCGTCGAGCTTCGATCGCGTCGACCCGCTGCTGGGCGGCGACGAAGCGCTCGTGCGACTCGTCGAGGCCGCCCACGCCCGCGGCATCCGGGTCATCGGCGACCTGACGAGCAACCACTCAGGGGACCGGCACGAGTGGTTCCAGGCCGCCCTCGGGAATCCCGGCGCGCCCGAGTCGGACTACTACTTCTTCGTCGACGACGAGAACCTGCGCTACGAGGCGTGGCTCGGCACCCCGTCGCTGCCGAAGTTCAATTGGGAGTCGCAGGCGCTGCGCCACCGGTTCATCGAGGGGCCGGACTCGGTCGTCGCGAAGTGGCTCGAGGCTCCGTTCCACCTCGACGGCTGGCGGATCGACGTCGCGAACATGACCGGGCGCCTGGGCGCGATCGATGTCAACGCCGACGTGCGGCAGGTGCTGCGTCGCACCATGATCGACGTCAACCCCGACACGGTGCTGCTCGCCGAGGTCGCCAACGACCCCAGCGCCGATCTGCAGGGCGAAGGCTGGCACGGCGCGATGACCTATCCGCCGTTCACGCGACCGCTGTGGGCGTGGCTCGGCGAGGCGCGCGGAGAGCAGTACACGACCGCCGAGGGCGAGGTGCGCACCGAGCCGTGGTTCTTCGGTCAGCCGATCGGCGGCATCCCGCGCTACACCGCGCGCGACGTCGTCGGGGCGATGACGCGCTTCACGTCGAACCTGCCGTGGCGCGTGCGCCTCGGCAACATGCAGGCGCTCGACTCGCACGACACCGGCCGCTTCGCGAGCGTCGCGCGCCCGGGCACGGTGCCGCTCGCCGTCGGGCTGTCGATGACGCTGCCCGGGATGCCGGTGGTCTTCGCGGGCGACGAGTTCGGCGACACGGGCGTCGACGGCGAGATGAGCCGCGTGCCGATGCCGTGGGGCAGCGACGGGCACGACCCCGCCGTCGCCGAGCGGCTGGGGGTGTACCGCGACCTGATCGGGCTGCGACGGGCCCATCCGGCGCTCGCGCTGGGCGGGCTGCGGTGGGTGCACGTCGACGACGAGTCGCTCGTCTTCGTGCGCGAGGGCGAGACCGAGACGGTCCTCGTCGTCGCCACCACCGGCGATCTCGACATCGAACTGCCGGCGGCCGCGCTGCCGGGTGCGCGCGCGGCCGAGGCGCTCTACGGCGAAGCCACGCTCGCCGTCGCCGACGACGGTGCGGTGCTGCTGTCGGCCGAGGGGCCCGTCTTCGCCGTGTGGCATCTGCCTGCGCTCGCGGCGCCCGACGTCGCCCCCGTCGCCGCCGATCAGTCATGGAGCGGCATCGCCGACGCCCGTTCGCTCACCACGGCCGAGGAGGCGGAGCGGTCATGAGCGACCCGCGCTCCGAGCGGTTCGTGCAGCGCAGCGAGGCCCTCGCCCGCGCCGTGGCCGACACCGAGGGCCTCATCGGCCTGGCCCTGCTCGGCTCCGCCTCCGAGGCGGGCGCCGCGCGGCGCGACGAGTGGTCGGACCACGACTTCTTCGCCCTCTCCGCACCGGGCGCGGGCGCACGGCTGCGCCCCGACCTCACGTGGCTGCCCGACCAGGATCGCCTCGTGCTCACCGCGCGCGAGGGAGACATCGGCTTCGTCGCGGTCTACGACGACGGCCACGTCTTCGAGTTCGCGTTCTCGGATGCCGCGGAGCTGGCCGGCGCGGTCGCGGGCGAGGCATCCGTCGTCGTCGACGACGACAGCGGCACCACCGCCGAGCTCATCGCGCGGGCGCAGGCGCGCGCAGCGGCATCCGACCGGTTCGACCCCGCGAACGACGCGCGTCTCGTGCTCGTCAAGCTGCTGATCGGTGTGGGGCGCTCGCGTCGCGGCGAACGGCTGAACGGCAACGGCTTCGTCCGGCAGTGGGCGCCGCAGCACCTGGTGCGCGCCATCCGCGGCCGGTTCGCCGACTCGTCGACGACGCTGCGCGACACGATCGACCCGATGCGGCGGTTCGAGCGGGACTTCCCGCAGTGGGGCGGGCGCCTCGCCGACCTGCTCGACCGTCCGCTCGAGGAATCGGCGCACGGTCAGTTCACGCTGCTGCGCGAGGTGCTGGAGCCCGGATGGGACGCCTTCCCGACCGAGGCGGCCGACGCGGTCGCGCGTCGGCTGGGGTGGTGAGGCGCGCCCGGCTGTGGACAACGGGTGACACCGGGTGGCGGCATCCGGCACACTGAGTTCCATGTCAGCGTTGACGACCATCGGACTTCCCGTGGCCCTCGGAATCATCATGTTCGGTCTGGGGCTGAGCCTCACCCTCGGCGACTTCGCCCGGGTGCTGAAGCAGCCGAAGGCGGTGATCGTCGCCCTGCTGTGCCAGCTCGTGCTGCTGCCCGCGGTCTGCTTCGGGCTGGTGCTGGCCTTCCAGCTGCCGCCGATCCTCGCGGTCGGCATGATGATGCTCGCCGCGTCGCCCGGCGGCACGACGGCGAACCTGTACAGCCACCTGTTCCGAGGCGATGTCGCGCTCAACATCTCGCTCACCGCCGTCAACTCGGTGATCGCCGTGGTCACGCTGCCGCTGATCACCAACCTCGCGATCCTCTACTTCAACCCCTTCGACGACCAGCTCGGCCTGCAGTGGTCGAAGACGCTCGAGGTCTTCGCGATCGTGCTGCTGCCGGTGGCGCTCGGAATGCTGGTGCGGCGCTTCTGGCCCGCGTTCGCTAAGGCGATGGACAAGCCGGTGCGCATCGCGTCGGTCATCATCCTCGTCGTCGTCATCGGCGGCGCCGTCGCGTCGAACTGGACGCTGCTGGTCGAGAACTTCGCCGCGCTCGCTCTCATCACGATCGTCTTCTGCCTCATCAGCCTCGGCGTCGGCTACACGGTTCCGCGTCTGCTGCGCGTCGGCAAGCGTCAGGCGATCGCGTCGTCGTTCGAGATCGGCATCCACAACGCCACGCTCGCGATCGTCATCGCGCAGACGGTGCTGGGCTCGGTCGAGCTCAGCCTGCCCGCCGCCGTCTACGGCGTGCTGATGTTCTTCATCGCGTTCGGCTTCGGCTTCCTCATCCGCGAGCGCAAGGACGCGGCGGCGGCCACGTCCGACGGTTCAGCCGATGACGGCGCCGGTGAGACGGATGCCGCGGAGGCCGCGTCGCGCTGAGATCGAGGAGCGGGCGGCACCCCCGGTGCCAACGGGGCGCGCGGTTCGTAGACTGGGCGCACAGGAGGTGCCATGCGCCCACTGACCGAAGCCGACGTGCGATCGTCGTTCGTCAACGCTCCGCCCGATGAGGTGAAGCTGGTCGCTCTGCCGACCGACTTCCCGCTCGCCGATTGGGATCACCTCGACTTCTACGCGTGGCGCGATCCGCGCACCCGCGGACGCGGCTATGTGCTCGCCGAGATCGACGGCGCGGTCCGGGGCGTGGTGCTGCGTCGCGCCGACGGAAGCTCGCACGCGCGCTCGGCGATGTGCAACCTCTGCCACACGATGCAGCCGGCCGACCAGGTTTCGCTGTTCACGGCGCGCAAGGCCGGCACGGCGGGCAAGCACGGCGACAGCGTCGGCACGTACATCTGCGCGGATCTGTCGTGCCACGAGAACGTGCGGCTCGCGCTGCCGCTGGCGCCGAACGAGGTGCGTGCCAGTGTCGACCTGCGCATCGACGGCACGCGGCGGCGCACCGAGGCGTTCGTCGAGCGGATTCTGGAGACAGCCGAGGAGGACTGAATGGGCGACAGAGTGGTCGTCGTCGGTGACGCGCTCATCGATGAGCTGCGCGATGACAATGGAGTGCGCGAGTTCGTCGGGGGTGCGGCGCTCAATGTGGCGGTCGGCCTGCAGCGGCTGGGCGTCGACGCGACGCTGGTCGCGATGGTCGGCGACGACGAGGCGGGTGAGCACATCCGCACGTACCTCTCCGATCACGGGGTCGAGCTGCTCGCGACGCCGTCGTCGCGGGGCTCGTCGCGCGCGGTGAGCACGCGATCGGGTGGCGGCGAGCCGACGTACGAGTTCAACGACGCCGCCTGGAACCGGGGCATCCGCTTCGGCGATGCGGAACGGACGGCGATGGCGGATGCCGCGATGGTCGCCGTGAGCTGCTATCCGTTCGACGATGTCGAGCAGACGCAGGCGCTCGCCGACGCGACCGGCGGCACGCGGCTCGCGATCGACCCGAACCCGCGCACAGGCATGCTGCACGACCGCGACCGGTTCGTCGCGGGCTTCGAGGGGCTCGTGCCGGGCGCGGCGCTCGTGAAGGTGGGCGACGACGATGCGCGGCTGCTGTACGGCTCCGAGCTGGACGTCCTGCGCGCCCGGCTCGTCGGGCTCGGCGCCGAAGCCGTGCTCGCCACCGCGGGCGCCGCAGGAGCGACGCTCGAGGCGGGCCGCGACGAGGTGACCCGACCGATCTCGGCGCTGCCCGGCCGCATCATCGACACCATGGGCGGGGGCGACGCCGCGTTCGCGACGGTCATCGCCGCATTGGTGGCCGGGGTGCCCGCCGACGCGGATGCCTGGGGAGCGGTTCTCACGCGGGCGATGGACGTCGCCGCGGCGACGTGCCGTTTCGAGGGTGCCCTCTTGCGTCAGCCGTCGGCGCTCGCCGCACTGGATCTCGACGCGATCGGCACCTGAGCGGGCCCGAACATGAAGAAAGCCCCCGGTGAGGGGGGCTTTTCCTTCGGTGGCGAGTGAGGGATTCGAACCCCCGAATGCAGTGCAGTCTGATTTACAGTCAGATCCCTTTGGCCGCTTGGGTAACTCGCCGAGTGCGCACCCGCCCGGCTTTCACAGTCGACCGGAGGCGCGATCAATCATCTTACTCTGCGATCGGGGGTGGCCGAAATCGCGGTGCATGTCAGGATGGCAGGGCGGGATGAGCCGCACGAGAGGGGACCGTCATGACCTCAGATCCGAGCATCGCGCCCGAGCGCGACGCCGCACCGTCGTCGTTGGTGCGCGCCGCGATCTGGGTGGCCATCGGCGCGCTCATCGCCGCCGCCATCGTCTGCGTCATCTGGGTGCTGATCGGCTCGCAGAACGGCATCGTCGGCCGGGCGTTCCTCACCATCCTGCTGCTGGCGGCCTTCGCGGGCGTCGCGATCCTCGACGCGCACCTCGCCCCGCGTCGACCCGCATGGTTCGCCCTCGCGAGCATGGCGAGCTGGGTCGTCGCGCTGCTGGTGGGCGCCGTGCTCATCTGGCTGCCCGGCGACGACAGCTGGTTCGGCTACCCCCGGTTCCTCGCCTTCCTGCTCGTCGTGCTCATCCTGCAGCTCGCGCTGCTGCACGTGCGGCTGTACTCGAAGGCGTTCCAGCGCTACGTGACCGGCTTCACCCAGGCCGTGTTCATCGTGACCGTGTCGCTGGTGGTCGCGCTCGTGGCGCTGCTGGTCGTGCCCCTCGTGCTCGCCGAGTTCGTCGACTTCGCCGACATCTACTGGCGCATCGTGGTCGCGGTGACGATCCTCGCGGCGGTCGGCACTGCCCTCATCCCGCTCGTGAATGCCCTGTTCGCGCCCAAGAAGGTCAAGCCCGCGGCGCCCGTCGGCGCACCTGTGCCCGGTGCTGCAGCCCTCGCAGCGGCACCCGGTGCGGCCGCGCCGGCCGCCGTCGACCCCGGCGAGCCGCTGCCGTGGCCGACCTTCACCGACGGCGTCACGCCGCTGCCGATGATGCCCGACGGCAACCCCGACTGGGGCGCGTACTACACGGGCTACCCGTCGGAGGGCGCGTACGTCTACGCGCTGCCGTCCGACAGCCCCGCCGCGCAGCAGGCCGCTCCCGCCGAGCAGCCCGCATCCGCTCCCGAGCCCGCGCCCGCGGCGCCTCCGGCATCCCCTTCGCAGCCGGCCTCCACGCCCGGCTACGAGGGCTACCCGCCGCCTCCGCCGCTGCCCCCGCGCCCCTGAGCGGAGGAGTTCCGCGCTTCGGGAGGACGCGTGCGCGGCAGGCATCCTCCCGT
>JAUHVN010000474.1 GCA_030425055.1 Actinomycetes bacterium
AGTGTGCCGTGTCGGCTGCGACGGTTGCTGTGGCAACGTGGATTCGACAGGGTCGGAGGGACGCGAACGGAGACGCATGGAACCGGTGGCACTGAATGCACCCGCGGGGATCGGCGCCCTCCTCGGCTGCGATCCCTCGATGACGGAGCACGACCGCAAGCGTCAGCTGGCGAGAGAGCTCGTCGCGACGCGCCTCGGGGTCGACCGCAAGCGAGTGAGGGTCGAGCGCGAGGCGCCCTCGAACTTCGGCTTCCACACGCAGCTGATCCCCGAGGTCGACGGGGTCGACGTTCCCATGGAGATCCGCAACGTCAGCTTCCGCGAGGCCACGGTCGTCGCCGTCGCCGATCCGGCGATGCCGATCGGCATCGATCTGCGTGACCCGCAGCCCGACGAGGTCACCATGGGCGACATCCGACGTCACTCGAAGCTGCTCGATCAGTCCGACGTTCCCGCGCTCCTGACCCACTGGACGCGCGTGCAGGCGGTTCGGGCGGCGGACGGCCGGGGCGCTCGGGTGAGCCCGGAGCGCGTGCGGTTCAACGCGGGATTGACGCGGGGGTGGGTGCGCGACCGCCACTTCCACTACGACGTCGTCGATCTTTCGCGCGACGGCTGGGTGATCACCCTCGCCTACGCCGCGGATCCGTCCTGACTCTCACGCCTCGACGAACTCGGGCAGCGCCGCGTGCAGCTCGGCGATCCAGGCGCGGGCGTTGCCGTCGCTGGGCGCACGCCAGTCGCCGCGCGGCGAGAGCGAACCGGCGGCCGACACCTTCGGCCCGTTGGGGATCGCGGATCGCTTGAACTGCGCGAACGCGAAATACCGCTGCAGGAAGACCTGCAGCCACTTCGCGACTGCCGCGAGGTCGTAGCCGTAGCGGTCCTCGTCGGGGAACCCGGGCGGCCAGGCGCCGGCATCGGGGTCGCGCCACGCGTGCTCGGCGAGGAATGCGATCTTCGACGGCCGCATGCCGTAGCGCAGCACGTGGAACAGCGCGAAGTCGTGCAGCGCGTACGGGCCGATCCGATCCTCGGTGGACTGGATGCGGCCGTCCTGGCCGGCCGGCACGAGCTCGGGTGAGATCTCGGTGTCGAGAACCGACTGCAGGACGTCGCGTGCGGCGTCGGACAGTGCGGCGGCGCCGTCATCGCCGCGATGCGCGATCACCCAGCGGATGACGTGCTGGATGAGCGTCTTGGGTACGCCGGCGTTCACGGCGTAGTGGCTCATGTGGTCGCCGACGCCGTATGTCGCCCAGCCGAGGGCGAGCTCGGACAGATCGGACGTGCCGATGACCATGCCGCCGTGCTGGTTGGCGAGGCGGAACAGGTAGTCGGTGCGCAGCCCCGCCTGCACGTTCTCGAACGTGATGTCGTGCACGGGCTCGCCGTCGGCGAACGGATGCCCGATGCGCTCGAGCATCTCGGTCGCAGCCGGCCGGATGTCGATCTCCTCCATCGTCGCCCCCACCGCTTCGGCGAGGGCGTGCGCGTTCGCCTTCGTGTGGTCGCTCGTCGCGAACCCGGGCATCGTGAACGCGAGGATGTCGCTGCGCGGGCGATCCATGCGATCAATGGCGCGGGCGATCACGAGGAGGGCGTGCGTCGAGTCGAGGCCGCCCGACAGTCCGATCACCGGCTTGGGCCCGCCGATCGCCGTCATGCGCTGCACGAGCCCCGACACCTGGATGTTGAACGCCTCGTAGCAGTCCTGGGCGAGGCGGGCGGGATCGTCGGGCACGAACGGGAAGCGGTCGAGCGTGCGCCGCAGGCCCACGTCTTCGGCGGGCGGGTCGAGCTCGAAGTGCACGGTGCGCATCGCGGGGGCATGCGTGCGCCGGTTGTCGTCGAACGTGCCCTGCCGGATGCGGTCCTGACGCAGCCGGTCGAGGTCGACGTCGGCGACCGAGCGGCGCGGCCCGTCGGGGAAGCGCTCGGTCTCGGCCAGCAGCATCCCGCCGTCGTAGACGAGCGTCTGGCCGTCCCACGACACGTCGTTCGTCGACTCGCCCATACCGGCAGCGGCATACGCATACGCGGCGAGGCAGCGCAGC
>JAUHVN010000475.1 GCA_030425055.1 Actinomycetes bacterium
GAACCGAGGAAGGCGGCGAGGAAGCCGGCTTCGAGCAACAGCATCTCCCAGCCGAACCCGTAGAAGGTCTGCCCGATGCTGACGATCGACATATACGCGAGCCACAGCGCGAGGAAGCACAGCATCGGCACCCAGGGCGGTCCGAGTTGCGGGATGCCCGCGACCAGGGTCGCCGCGACGACGATCCCCGCGACGCACAGCGCTCGCAGGCGGCGGTCGGTGTAGCGCACCCAGCGGAACAGCGTCGGACGCAGCATCCGCCCCGCCCGGGGTGACGAAACCGCCCACTCGAGCAGACGCGGTGCGGGCAGCAGCCCGCGCTCGCCGAGCAGAGCGGGGAACTGGTTCAGCGACGAGACGAAGGCGACGAGGAAGAGCGCCGCGATCCCGCGCTGCAGCACCTGCCGCGCGAACTCGAAGTCGACCGCCGCGAAGCCGTCCACGACGTCACGCCCGGAACAGCTCGGCCGGCTCGACGCGCGCGCCGTCGACGTCGCGCAGCACCTGCCGTGCGGCATACCAGCCGGGCATGCCGGTGACGCCCGGGCCCGGGGGAGTCGCGGCGGACGCGAGATAGACGCCGGGCAGCGGCGTGCGCCACGGCGTCGTCGAGATCACCGGCCGGCGCACCGCCTGCATCACGGTGAAGGCGCCGCCGAGGATGTCGCCGCCGATGTCGGCCGGGTTGAACAGCGCGCGATCAGCCGCGGTCATCGCGCGCGACGCGATCACCCGTTCGCGCGCTCCCGGCGCGAACCGCTCGAGCTGCCCGAGCACCCGCTCGGTCGGGTCGATCGTCGACCCCGCCGGCACGTGGATGTACGCCCACAGGGTCTGCTTGCCGTCGGGCGCGCGGGTGGGGTCAAGCACCGACGGCTGCACCGTGAGCACGTAGGGCCGATCGCTCACCTGACCTCGGGCGACGGCGTTCTCGCTCGCCGCGACCTCGGCCGCCGTGCCGCCGAGGTGCACGGTGGGGGATGCCGCCACCTCGGGGTTCTCCCACGGCACCGGGCCGTCGAGGGCGAGGTCGACCTTCGCGGCGGCGGGTCCGTAGCGATACCGCCGGATCGCGTCGGCGTAGCGGGTCGGCACGTCGGCGGTGGTGAGCAGCAGCCGCGGCGACGTGTCGAGGACGAGCACATCACCTCGGCGCGGATCGCCCCAGTCCAGATCGGCGAGGCGCACGACGTACGTGCCGGTCGTCGTCGTGCCGCCGTGGGCGCGAAGGTCGTCGAGCAGGGCGTCGGCGATGCGCTGCGCGCCGCCGCGCGGGTAGGCCCACCCCGCGCCGGCGTGTCCGTGCGCCGCGAGGAACAGCCCTGACGCGGCCGCCCCGACGCTGGGCAGCGCCGTGTTCGCGTGTGCGAGCACACCCGACAGCAGCGCGGCGCCTTCCTCGGTGTGGAAGGTGCGCGGCCCCCACGGCGACCCGAGCTGCAGCGTGCGCAGCCCGAACCGCACCGTGGTCAGCGGATGCCGCGGCATCCGCAGCAGCTGCGAGCCCGTGAAGTCGACGACGGCGTCGAGGTGGCTGCTCAGCGGCCTCACGACCGCGCGCCACGCGTCGGCGTCGGCGCCGAGCGCCTCGGCCGTGCGGTCGATGTCGCGCCACGCGACGGCGGCGCGCCCGCCGTCCAGCGGCTGGGCGTACGAGATGTCGGGCGAGATCCAGACGACCTTCTCGGCGAGGCCGAACGCGCGGAAGAACGGCGACGACAGTGCGGCCGGGTGCACCGCCGAGCACACGTCGTGGTGGAAGCCGGGAAGGGTCAGCTCGGCGGTCCGCACGCCGCCGCCCAGGGTGTCGGCGGCCTCGAGGACGTGCACCTCGTAGCCGGCGCGGGCGAGTGCGACCGCCGCGGTGAGCCCGTTCGGCCCGCTGCCGACGACCGTCGCACGCCTGCCCATGTCACCAGTGTGCCGTGTCGGCTGCGACGGTTGCTGTGGCAACGTGGATTCGACAGGGTCGGAGGGACGCGAACGGAGACGCATGGAACCGGTGGCACTGAATGCACCCGCGGGGATCGGCGCCCTCCTCGGGTGCATTCAG
>JAUHVN010000476.1 GCA_030425055.1 Actinomycetes bacterium
CGCGCCCGAAGACCTCGAACGTCGCGACCCCCGCGGCGCACGCCAGGGGATGCCCCGAGTAGGTGAGACCGCCCGGGAAGGCGACGGTGTCGAAGTGCGACGCCACGCGGTCGGAGATCACGACGCCACCCAGCGGCACGTAGCCCGAGTTGACGCCCTTCGCGAAGGTGATGAGGTCGGGCACCGCGCCGAAAGCCTGGAAGGCGAACCACTCGCCGACCCGGCCGAAGCCGACCATGACCTCGTCGGCGATCCACAGGATGCCGTACCGGTCGCACAGCTCGCGCACGCCGGCGAGGTAGCCGGGCGGCGGCACGAGGACCCCGTTGGTGCCGACGATCGACTCGATCACGATCGCCGCGATCGTCGAGGCGCCCTCGAGCACGATGGTCTGCTCGAGGTGCTCGAGCGCGCGCTGGGTCTCCTCCTCGGGCGAGGTGGCGTGGAAGGCCGAGCGGTACGGGTAGGGGCCGAAGAACTTCGCGACCGAGCCGTCGCCGGGCTCGTTCGCCCACCGTCGCGGGTCGCCGGTCAGCGAGATCGCGGTGGTCGTGTTGCCGTGGTAGCTGCGGTACATCGACAGCACCTTGCGGCGCCCGGTGACCAGTCGCGCCATGCGCACGGCGTTCTCGTTGGCGTCGGCGCCGCCGTTGGTGAAGAAGACCTTCTCGAAGCCGTCGGGCGCGACCTCGGCGATGCGCCGCGCCAGCTCGCCGCGCACGTCGTTCGCCATCGACGGCTGGATCGTCGCGAGGCGGCCGGCCTGCTGCTGGATCGCGGCGACGAGATCCGGATGCTGGTGCCCGAGGTTGAGGTTCACCAGCTGCGAGCTGAAGTCGAGGTAGGCGTTGCCCGCGTAGTCCCAGAACGTCGATCCGGAGCCGCCCGCGACGGGCAGCGGATCGATGAGCGCTTGCGCGCTCCACGAGTGGAAGACGTGCGCGCGGTCGTCGGCGCGGACGCGCGCGTCGCTGTCGAGGTCGGAGTCGGCGATGAGGGTCATGGCGTCCTTCGCGGGCTGTCTCAGGGGAGGGGTCGGGCGTCCCGGACAGATCGACCGGGCATCGTCTAGGCTGTTGTCGTCCCAGTGTGTCAGAGCAGATCGGGCGATAGAGGTGGCCGAACGTCGCGAAGAGCAGGCGATCCATACGGATCGTCCGATGGCGCGTTCCGCGCTCGAGACCCTGCCCACCGTCCGAGACGTGCTGGGTCTCGATGCCGTCGCCGAAGGCGTTCCCGAGGTGGTCGTCGGCGACGCTGCGCTGGATGCCCGCGTGCGCTGGCTGCACGTGTCGGACAGCGCGGGAGTCGCCCGTCTGCTCGACGGCGGCGAGCTGCTGCTGTCGACCGGATCTCAGTGGCCGGCCGACCCGGCCGAGCTGACCCGCTTCGTCGGCGAGCTGGCCGACGCGGGGCTGTCGGGGCTCGTGCTCGAGCTCGGCACCCACTACCGCTACCTTCCCGCGGTCGTGGCGAAAGCGGCGAAGGAGCGGGGCCTGGCGCTCGTGCTGCTGCATCGCGAGGTCAAGTTCGTCACGGTGACACAGGCCGTGCACAGTCGCATCATCGCCGGGCAGACCGACGCCCTGCGTGCGCGCGACGAGGTGCGCGAGCGCTTCACCGCACTCGCGCTGCGCGGGTCGCCGGCCGACTTCATCGTCCACCAGCTCGCCCAGACCCTCGGAGCACCCGTCGTGCTCGAGAACCTCGCGTACGAGGTCGTCGCCGCCGAGGTGCCCCCGGTCATGGAGGAGGAGCTGTTCACCGACTGGGAGCTGCGCTCGCGGTCGGCGCACCGGCGCGCGCAGCAGCGGCGTGAGCGCGGCGCCGCGGCCGGTGCCGACGACTGGCTCGTCGTGCCCGTCGAGGCGCGCGGCATCCGCTGGGGACATCTGCTCGCGCTGCCCGGCCCCACGCATCCGGCCGGTCGCACAGCCGTACTCGAGCAGGGCGCGATCGCGCTTGCGGTCGGTCGTCTCGCCGACGGCGAGGACGAGTGGGCGCGCATCAGCCGCCGGCGCCTCGTCGACGGCCTGCTCGCGGGCCG
>JAUHVN010000043.1 GCA_030425055.1 Actinomycetes bacterium
ACCATCGCCGCCCCCGAGCCGATCACGACGGGCGTCACCGCGAGCGGCAGCGTGCGCAGCCGGGCCGCCCCGATCCAGTCGCGTGCGGTCGCGGGCTTCACCTGCCGGGGGTCGCGCGAGACGTGCACCTTCTGGGGGTTGCCGCGCGGGGGCTGCTTCTTGGGCCCGGGGCGCTTGCGCTTCTTGCTGGGGGTGCCTGCCACGACTCGACATCATAGGCCGAGGGCGCCCCGTCAGTGCAGCGCGACCACCGCGCGCCGGATCGCCTCGCGGTCGGGCTTTCCCGACGGCAGCGCCGCGAGCTCGTCGACGAGCACGAGACGCACGGGTCGCGCGTGCGCTCCGATCTCGGCGGCGACCGCGGCGCGCGCCTCGTCGAGCTGGATCGATTCGCTGCGACGCAGAGCCTCACCGCGACCGGCGACGATGACGGATGCCTCGCCCCACCGCTCGTCCGCCACGCCGACGACCACGGCCCCCGCCAGGCCCGGCACCGAGCGCACGACGCGCTCGACGCGGTCGAGCGACACGTTGATGCCGCCCGACACGATGACGTGGTCGAGGCGACCGCGCACGCGCAGCACGCCGTCCTCGATGACGCCGGCGTCGCCCGTGCGATACCAGCGCACGCCGGCATCGTCGTGCGGGAACGCCACCGCCGTCGCGTCGGGCTCGGCGAGGTAGCCGTCGGCGAGCATAGGCCCCGACACCTGGACCTCGCCGTCGACGGTGCGCACCGAGACGCCGCCGAGCGGGACGCCGTCGTACACGCATCCGCCGCTCGTCTCGGTCGAGCCGTAGGTGCGCACGACGCGCACCCCGGCCGACTCGGCGCGTTCGAGCGTCGCCGCCGCGAGCGCCTGACCGCCGATCAGCACACGGTCGAACGCGCGCAGTGCCTCGGCGACCGTGCGGTCGTCGTCGGCGGCGTCGAGCAGTCGCTGCAGCTGGGCGGGCACGAGCGACGTGAAGTTCGGCTCGCGCGCACCGGCGCGCGTGCGCGGCATCATCAGCGCCGCCTGGGCGAAGGATGCCGGGGTGAAGGGCCCCTCGAGCAGCGCCGGCTCGCGCCCCGCGACCACCGAGCGCACGATCACCTGCAGCCCCGCGACGTACCCGGCGGGCAGGGCGAGCAGCCACGAGCCCGTGCCGATGCGGTCGGCGGTGGCCTTCGCCGAGGCGACCACGGCGTCACGGCTGAGCACGACGCTCTTGGGGATGCCCGTCGACCCCGACGTCGTGATGACGGCCGCCGTGCCGTCGCCCACGTGGGCGGAGCGGCGGTCGACGAGGCCCAGTCCGAGCGCGGGACCGTCACCGGCGAGCACCGAGCGGACGGCCGAGAGGATGACCCGCGGGTCCGCGTCGGTGATCGGTTCGAGCCTCATCGCGTGCGCACCCCGCTCTTCAGACTGGGCATCGACCCGCCGCGCGTCAAAAGTGCCACGGGTAGGCCGACCAGTCGGGGTCGCGCTTGCCGAGGAAGGCGTCGCGCCCCTCGACGGCCTCGTCGGTGCCATACGCGAGCCGCGTCGCCTCGCCGGCGAACACCTGCTGCCCCACGAGTCCGTCGTCGACGGCGTTGAACGCGAACTTCAGCATGCGGATCGCCGTCGGCGACTTCGTGAGGATCGTGCGCGCCATCGCGACCGCCTCGCGCTCGAGGTCGGCGTGCGGCACCACCCGGTTCACCGCGCCCATCTCGAAGGCGCGCTGGGCCGAGTACTCCTCGGCGAGGAAGAACACCTCGCGCGCGGCCTTCTGGCCGACCTGCCGCGCGAAGTACGCCGAGCCGTACCCGGCGTCGAACGACCCCACGTCGGCGTCGGTCTGCTTGAAGCGGCCGTGCTCGGCCGATGCGATCGAGAGGTCGCACACGACGTGCAGCGAGTGGCCGCCGCCTGCCGCCCACCCGGGGATGACGGCGATGACGACCTTGGGCATGAAGCGGATGAGCCGCTGCACTTCGAGGATGTGCAGCCGACCGGTGCGCGCGGGGTCGGGGGCTGTCGCCTCGTCGCCGGCGTACGTGTATCCGTCGCGGCCGCGGATGCGCTGGTCGCCGCCCGAGCAGAACGCCCAGCCGCCGTCCTTGGGGCTCGGACCGTTGCCGGTGACCAGCACGACGCCGATGCGCGGGTCCTGGCGCGCGGTGTCCAGCGCCCGGTACAGCTCGTCGACCGTGTGGGGGCGGAACGCGTTGCGCACCTCGGGTCGATCGAACGCGATGCGGGCGATGCGGCCGTCGACGCTCACGTGGGCGGTGATGTCGGTGTAGTCCTCGGCTCCGGGGGCCGGGGTCCACTGCTGCGGATCGAACAGCTCAGAGACCATGGGTGCCAGCCTAGAGTCCCGCACCGCTCATGGCAGGTCGGGCTGCTCGATCGTCGCCGGCGGCGTGAGTCCGGCGAACGGCTCGAGGCGCGCGTCGAAGTCCGCGACCGTCGTCGCGAGGAACGGGCCGCCGGTGTACCAGAGGGTGGCCTGCGCGCCCGCGACCTGCAGGAACAGCGTCCCGCCGAGGTCGTCGCTCCACGTCCGGACGCCGTCGCCCGTGTCGACGTCGCCGTCGACGTCGTCTTCGAGCGGCAGATCCAGGCGCTCGGCGGCGCTGGCGGCGGCATCCGTGAGCACCGCGCGCTGCGCGACGTCGCCGGCATCGGCGCTGATCCACGTCGGCGAGTCGATCCGCCAGAAGACGGACGCCCCTCCCCACCCGTTGACGATCGCCCGTGCGCCGGACGCCTCGTCGCCGACCCGCCACGCCCAGCCGTACGCGTCGCTGGTCGCGTCGACGACGTCGCGCACCGCATTCTGCGACGTGCGGGCGATGCCGCCGATGTCGACCAGCGGCGGATCGGCGGGCGGCTCCCACCCGGCGATCCCCGGGTAGGTGCCCCACAGCACGAAGCCGCGGTCGAAGCCGAACGACACGACACCGACCCGTGCGACGACGTGGTCGGACACCGCGGCGAGCACCACGGGGTTGACCAGCGCGACGAGGGCGACGGCGAGCGGGGCGACCACGCGCGAGTCGCGGCGCATCGCGACGAGGGTCGCGAGCATGACGACGGCGACCGCGGCGACGCCGATGAGCGCGAGCACCGGCCACGCCGCCTGCAGCATCGCCGCGACGACCGCAGCGGATGCGGCGACACCGGCGGCCGCGAGCACGACGCGGGGCCTCGGGATGCCGCGGCGGGCCGTCGTCGGAGCCTCGGTCACCACCGCACACCCGCCGCGGCCTGCACGAGCGCGAAGCTCGCGGGGTTGAGGAGGGCGGCGATCACGAGGGTGGCGACACCCGCGGTGCGGGTGCGGGCGTCGAGCGTCGCGACGAACCCGAGCACGGCGGCGAACACGAGCACGATCACCGCGAGCACGGCGATGTCGCTGAACACGGGAGCCTCTCCCGGGTCGGTCAGCGCGAAGAGCCAGAGCGTGACGGCGCCCGCCAGCCCCGCCACCGCGGGGAGGACTCCGATCGCCAGAGCCCGGATCGTCCACCTGCGACGGTTCGGCGTGCCCCGGCGCGGCACCTCGATGAGCCCGCCGGTCATGTGTCAGACGCCGTTCTTGGCGTCACGCCAGCGCAGCCATGACGAGACGAGGTCGTAGTCGAAGTCGGGACCGAGGATGCCGAGTGTGAACAGGCGCGCACCCTGGTCGAACAGGGCGTCGGCGTCCGCCTGGTCACGGCGTCCGAGCTCGCTCGAGACGATGAGGTGTCCGGTGTCGCGCTGCTCGGTCTCGGCCCACCGCTCGATGACCTCGAGCTTGTGCGGCAGCTCGTCGGCGCCGACGAAGCTGTGCCAGATGTCGGCGTGGCGGGCGACGAGCCGCAGGGTCTTCTTCTCGCCCTTGCCGCCGATGAGCACCGGGATGCGGCGGGTCGGCGGCGGATTGAGCTTCGACCAGCGGGACTCGATCCGCCGCAGCCCCTCGGCGAGGTCGTCGAGGCGCGAACCCGCGGTGCCGAACTCGTAGCCGTACTCGGTGTAGTCGCGCTCGAACCAGCCCGAACCGGTGCCGAAGATGAAGCGGCCCTCGCCGCCGCGCGCCGAGATGTGGTCGATCGTGCGGGCCATGTCGGCCTGCAGGTCGGGGTTGCGGTAGCTGTTGCAGTTGACCAGCGCGCCGAACTCGACCCGCTCGGTCTGCTCGGCCCACGCGGCCAGCGTCGTCCACGACTCGGTGTGCAGCCCGTCGGGGTCGCCCGACAGCGGGAAGAAGTGATCCCAGTTGAAGATGATGTCCACGCCCATGTCCTCGAGGCGGCGGACGGCGTCGCGCAGCTGCGGATAGGTGACGTGCTGGGGCGGGATCTGCACGCCGAGGCGCACCGGGGTGTCGAGGAGCATGGCTCCAGCCTAGGCACCCCGGCGCCCACGGGGCCCGTCAGCCCCGTCGGGCGGCGATGGCCTTGCGCACGGTGTCGATGACCTCCCACACCGCGCTTCCGGCGATCGCGAAGCCCACGACGATCGTCACGATGCGCCCGACGTCGGCTCCGTCGGTCGGGATGACGGTCGGGAAGAACTCGGGGTTCAGCAGCTGTCCGGTGATGAGCAGATACAGCGCCGGCACCGCCAGGGCGAGGGTGAGCACGATGTCTGCGGCTGCGAGCGGAAGGGTCCAGCGGCCGACGACGTGGACCACGACCAGCAGCAGTGCGGCCAGCGCCAGGATCACGAGCGCGTACGTCACGCCGACAGGCCACAGCTCAGGTGCGAAGAACGAGATCGGGATGCCGGGGACGAACCCGATGAAGTGGTCCCACACCAGGGCGGCCGCGGCCGCGAACACCGCGATCACGCGGGCGATGACGTCGCCGATCCCCGTTCCGCTCTGACGCGGCTCGGGCAGCTGGTCGACCGACCAGGCCATGAGCGGACCGCCCTCGCGCTGCGAGCGCTCGACGAGGGCGAACACCAGCGTCGTCCAGAACACGAGGTGCAGGGCGACGGTGAGCGCGCCGCCGATCGCGGATCCCACGATCCCGCCGAAGCTCGCTCCCGCGAGCGCCTGTCCGAGAGCGATGCCGAAGGCCGCGAGCGGCACGACGATCCACAGCAGCAGGATCACGAGCCGCTTCCAGTCGAGGAAGTAGCGCGGACCGATGAGGTGCAGCGGACGACCGGTGTACCCGGCCGCGAGCTTGTCGGGGTCACCGAACCCGGTGAGCACGTCGCGCTCGGCGGCCTCGCGGGATTCGCCGGCGTCGACGCGCGCGTCGACCTGGTCGGCGATCGAGGCGCGCAGCTCGGCGGCCAGATCGTCGCGCTGATCGTCGGGCACGGTGCGCATCGCCGCGGCGACGTAGCGTTCGGTGAGGGTGTGGGCGGTCATGTCAGCTCTCCTGGGGAAGGTCGTGGATCGCGCGGGCGATCTCGGCGAATTCGGCGGTGAGCGCTGCGGCGAGCCGGTCGCCCGCGGCGCTCGTGCGGTAGAACTTGCGAGGGCGGGCCTCGTCGGTGTTCCACTCGCTGGTCAGGTGCCCCTGCTTCTCGAGGCGACGCAGCAGCGGATAGAGCGTGTTGGCGTCGGTGTCGAAGCCCCGCGCCTGCAGCTCCTCGAGCAGCCCGTAGCCGTACCCCGGCTCGCGCAGCAGTCGCAGGCACGCCAGCACGACAGTGCCGCGCCGCAGCTCCTGCACGTGGGTCTCGAGGGCTTCGTTCTCGCTCATGCATCACACTGTACTGTGTGCCGCACACTATAGTCAACCGCACATTGATGCTGTCCAAGCAAGCGCAATGATGGGGGCGTGGCATCCGCACTCCCCTCCACCGACGAACTGCTCTCGACCGCGCGCGTGGTCGCGCTTCCGCTGCGCACCCGCTTCCGCGGCGTGGACGAGCGCGAGGCGCTGCTGCTGCACGGCCCGCAGGGCTGGACCGAGTTCTCGCCGTTCCCCGAGTACGCGGATGCCGAAGCGTCGACGTGGCTCTTCGCCGCGATCGACTACGGCTGGCGCCCGCAGCCGCCCACGCTGCGCGACGAGATCCCCGTGAACGCCACCGTGCCGGCCGTGCCTGCGGCATCCGTCGCCGGCGTCCTCGCGCGGTTCCCCGGATGCCGCACCGCGAAGGTCAAGGTCGCCGAACGCGGTCAGACCCTCGCCGACGACGTCGCGCGGGTCGCCGCGGTGCGCGACGCCCTCGGTCCCGAAGGGCGCGTGCGCGTCGATGCGAACGCCGCCTGGAACCTCGACGAGGCCGAGCACGCGGTGCACGCGCTGGCCGAGTTCGACCTCGAGTACGTCGAGCAGCCGTGCGCGACGATCGACGAGCTCGCCGAGCTGCGCCGCCGCATCCGCTACATGGGCATCCCGATCGCCGCCGACGAGAGCGTGCGCAAGGCCGACGATCCGCTCGCGGTCGCCCGCGCGGGGGCGGCCGATCTCGTGGTCGTGAAGGCGCAGCCGCTGGGCGGAGTGACCCGCGCCCTCGAGATCGTGCGCGAAGCAGGACTGCCGGCGATCGTGTCGAGCGCACTCGACACGTCGGTCGGGCTCGGCATGGGCGCCGCCCTCGCGGCCGCGCTGCCCGACCTCGAGATCGACTGCGGACTCGGCACGGCGGCGCTGCTGGCCGCAGACGTCACGGGGTCGCCGCTCGTGCCCGTCGACGGCGTGATCCCGGTGCGCCGCGTCGAGGTCGACGCCGAGCTGCTCGACCGCCATCGCGCGACGCCCGACCGCGAGCGCTGGTGGCTCGACCGGCTCGCGCGCTGCCGCGCACTGCTCGACGGCTGACCCGCGGGATCAGCCCTCCGCGTCGACAGGCTGGATGACGATCTGCGCGACGCGGGCGAGCTCCTCGCTGACGGCGCGACGTCGCTCGACCTCGGACAGCCCGCGCATCATCCCCCGGATCGCCGCCGCCTCCCACGCCGTCAGCAGCAGTCGCGCGGCACGGTCGGCGGGGATGCGGAACGCGATCATGCGCGCCGCCGCGATGTCTTCGATGATCTCGGTCACCTGACGGTGGAGCTCGTCGTCCTGCGCGAGGTAGGCCGTCGCGAGTTCGGGATCGCGCAGCGCATGGATGCGGATCTCGCTCATGAGCAGCACGCTCGCGCCGTCGGCGGTGTCGAAGTCGAGCACCTGCTGGAGCAGGGCCATGACATCTCCGGACGCGGCTCGCACCTCGGCGCGGCACCGCAGTTCGGCGATGCGCTCGCGCACGATGCGTACGCGGTCGCTGCTCACCGCGGCGACCAGGGCGAGGAACAGCTCGTTCTTCGATTCGAAGTTCGAGTAGAACGCCCCGCGGGTGAAGCCCGCGCGCTCGCAGATCGCCTCGACGGATGCCGCGTCGAACCCGACCTCGGCGAACACCTGGGCAGCCGCGTCGAGCAGCTTGTGCCTCGTGACCTCGCGTCGCGGCGAGGAGACGCTCACGGTGTCGGTCATCGTGCTCCTTCCGCCGCAATCTTCACACGGACCGCTCAGGTTCAGTCGCGATCCGCGCCCTACGATACACTCATGCATCCGATACAGCGCTGTATCCGAATTGTCTGAAAACCCGGAACCGGAGCCGCTGTGTCCACACTCCTCTACACCCTCGGTCGCTGGTCGTTCCGCCACTCCTGGCGCGTGCTGATCGCCTGGATCCTGCTCCTCGTCCTCGCCGGAGGCGGGGCCCTCGTGTTCATGAAGGGCACCGACAACTCGTTCTCGATCCCCGGCACCGAGGCCCAGGAGGGCATCCAGCTGCTCGACCGCTCGTTCCCGCAGGCCAGCGGCACGAGCGCGCAGCTGGTCATGGTCGCCGCGGACGGCGACCGCATCGACGAAGAGCCGTACACATCGCAGATCGAGGACTCGATCGCCCAGCTCGAAGACCTCGACGGCGTGCTCGCCGTGACCGACCCGTTCGACGAGATGGTGTCGGGACTCGTGTCCGACGACGGGAGCGCCGCGATCATCCGGCTGCAGTTCGACGGCGGCCCGACGGATGTCACCGACGAGACCACCGACGCCCTCGCGCAGGTCGCGCAGAACGCGCGCGATGAGCTGCCCGACGGATCGGCGGTCGCGATCGGCGGCGAGCTGTTCTCGACGTCCGTCCCCTCCCTCACGATCACCGAGGCGATCGGCGTGCTCATCGCGCTGTTCGTCCTGATGATCACGTTCCGCTCGTTCGTCGTCGCGTGGTTCCCCCTGGTGAGCGCACTGATCGGCGTCGCGCTCGCCATCGCACTCATCTTCGTCTCGACCGCGTTCGCGACGATCTCGTCGACCACGCCGATGCTCGCGATCATGCTGGGACTGGCGGTCGGCATCGACTACGCGCTGTTCATCGTCGCCCGACATCAGGACCAGGTGCGCGCGGGCACCGATCCCGCCGAATCGGCGGCGCGCGCGACCGGGACCGCCGGATCGGCCGTCGTGTTCGCCGGTGTCACGGTGCTCATCGCGCTCGTCGGCCTCTCGTTCGCCGGCATCCCGTTCCTCACCACGATGGGAATCGCCGCCGCGGTCGCGGTCGCGATCGCCGTGCTGGTCGCCGTCACGCTCACACCGGCGCTGCTGGGCTTCGCCGGCGCCCGAGTCGTCGGGTGGAAGCGCGTCGGCGCGGCGGGATTCCGCTTCGGGCGCCGCCGCACGCGTGCGAGCGCCGACGCCGCCACCCCGGCCGCGCCGAGGCAGAACGGGTGGGTGATGTTCGTGACGCGGCATCCGATCGTCACGACCGTCGCGGTGGTCGTCACCCTCGGCATCGCCGCCATCCCCGCCGCGAGTCTGACGCTCGCGCTGCCGAACGCGGGCGTGCAGCCCGAGTCGAGCGAAGCGCGACAGGCGTACGACCTCACCGCCGAGCACTTCGGGCCGGGCGAGAACGGCCCGCTCATCATGGCCGGGACGATCGTGACCTCGACCGACCCGCTCGGACTGATGGAAGACCTCGCCGACGAGATCGAGCAGATCCCGGGCGTCAAGGAGGTCGCACTGTCGACCCCCAACGAGACCGCCGACACGGGGCTGATCCAGATCGTCCCCGAGACCGCACCCGACTCCCCCGAGACCGCGCAGCTGGTGCGCGACCTGCGCGCCCAGCACGACCGGCTGCTCGACGAGTACGGCGTCGACCTCAAGGTCACCGGCTTCACCGCGGTCGGCATCGACATCTCCGACCGGCTGGGTGCCGCACTGCTGCCGTTCGGCATCTTCGTCGTCGGCCTCTCGTTCATCCTGCTGATGATCGTGTTCCGTTCGATCTGGGTGCCGCTGAAGGCCACGGTCGGCTACCTGCTGTCGATCCTGGCCGCGTTCGGCGTCGTCGCCGCCGTCTTCGAGTGGGGCTGGTTCGCCGATGCCCTGCACGTCGCCCGCACCGGTCCCGTGATCAGCTTCATGCCGATCATCCTCATGGGCGTGCTGTTCGGCCTCGCAATGGACTACGAGGTCTTCCTGGTCTCGCGCATGCGCGAGGACTACGTGCATGCGCTGCGCGCAGCCGGCCCCGGCGCCAACCGGCGCCAGATCGCGATGGCGGCCATCCGCTCGGGCTTCACCGCCTCGGCGCGCGTGGTCACCGCCGCCGCGCTCATCATGTTCTTCGTCTTCGCCGCCTTCGTGCCCGAGGGCGACTCGTCGATCAAACCCATCGCCCTCGGCCTGGCGGTCGGCATCGCCGTCGACGCGTTCCTCGTGCGCATGACGCTGACGCCCGCCGTCATGGCGCTGCTGGGCGACAAGGCGTGGTGGATGCCCCGCTGGCTCGACCGCATCCTGCCCCACTTCGACATCGAGGGCGAGGCCGTCGAGCGCGAGCTGGCCCTCGCCGACTGGCCCGAGCCGAACACGACGGCCGCGCTCGTCGGAGAGAAGGTCGGCGTGCACGCCGAGACGTCGGGCTCGGGTCGCGTCGCGCTGTTCGACGACGCCGACTTCCGCGTCGAGCCGGGCGGCACGCTCGTGGCCGTCGGCGACGCCCGCGCGTCGCGCGCGTTCGCGCTGGCCGTGTCGGGCCGGCTCGGCAGCGACGAGGGACGCCTGCGCGTGGGCGGGCACCTGCTGCCCGAACGCGCACCCTGGGTGCGCGGCCACGTCGGCCTCGCCCTGCTGCGCGGCGCCGACGATCCGCTGCGCGAGCTGCGCTCGGCCCTGTCGGGACGCATCGGCATCGTCGTCGTCGACGGCCTCGACGACCTGGACTCCGCCGCGCGCGACCAGGCCGCCGCGGCACTGCGCGACGCCACCGCCGGTCGCGGCGCCGACGAGCCGCTCACCGTGGTCGCCACCACCGCGGCCGCACCGGTGACCCGCGACATCCTGACCGACGCGCGCCGCACCGACACGTCGGTGCTCGCGCTCGGCGTCCGCTCCGCTTCGACCTCCCCCGCCTCCGAGGTGATCGCATGACCCTGCCCATCGAACGCTCCCGCTCCCGACGGCCCATCACGTGGCTCACGATCATCGGGATCGTGCTGCTGCCCGCCGTGATCGGCGGCATCCTGGTGGCCGCGCTCTACAACCCGACCGAGCGCCTCGACGCGCTCAACGCGGCCGTGGTGAACGAGGACGAGCCCGTCACGATCGACGATCAGCTCGTGCCGCTCGGACGCCAGCTCACCGCCGGGCTCGTCGAGGGCTCCGACGAGATCGAGAGCAACCTCACCTGGACGATCTCGAACCCCGACGACGCTGCCGACGGCCTCGCCGACGGCACCTACGACGCGATCATCACCATCCCCGAGAACTTCTCGGCGGCGGCGACGTCGACGCAGCCGGGCGGCACGCCCGAGCAGGCGGTCATCGAGGTCACGACGCCCGACGACAGCCTCATCGTCGATGACGCCGTCACCGCGCAGGTCACGTCGGCCGCGGCATCGCTCATGGGTGAGGAGATCTCGACCCTCTACCTCGAGAACGTCTTCCTCGGCTTCACGACGCTGGGCGACCAGCTCGGCGACGCCGCCGACGGCGCGGCTCAGCTGGCCGACGGCATGTCGCAGACCGCCGAGGGCACCGTGAGCCTCGCCGACGGCATCCGCGAGCTCGCCGGCGGCGCCGGTCAGCTCGCCTCGGGCATCGACGAGTGGGCCGCGGGCGCCGACGCGGCGTCGGCCGGCCTCGACCAGTGGGCGGCCGGGTCGCAGTCGATCGCGGGGAACACCCGCCAGATCGCCGGCGGCATCGCCCAGATCGGTGCGGGTCTCGCGCAGTCGCCGCAGGTGCCGCAGGACATCGTGGATGCCGCCAACCAGGCGGCGGCGAACAGCGATGAGATCGCCGCGGCCGTGAACGGCGCCGTCGCGCAGCTCGATCAGCTGGCCGCCGAGTGCGTCGCCGAGGGCGGTTCGCAGCAGCTGTGCGACGGCATCGCCGCAGCCGCCGCGCAGGCCAACGGCGCACTGCCGGCCGTGAACGGGGTGATCGGCAGCGCCGACCAGATCGCGGCGGGCATAGAAGGCCTCAACCAGCTGCCGGTCGTGGGACAGACCCTCGTCGGCATGTCGGGCAACCTGAACGAGATCGCCGACGGCATGGCGGGCCTCGCGGGCGGCGCGAACGCTGCGGCCGACGGCGTCTCGCAGCTCGCATCCGGCGCCGACCAGCTCGCCGCGGGCGCCGACGGGCTCGCCTCGGGCGCCGTGGCCGCCGCGGACGGGGCCGATCAGCTCGGCGACGGCGCGACCCAGCTGGCGACCGGAACCGACGAGCTCGCCGACGGTCTCGCGACCGCGGTCGACGCGCTCCCCTCGTACACCGATGAGGAGGCGGCCGATCTCGCGAGCGTCGTGGCCGACCCCGTCGGCACCGACGGCCTCGGATCCTCGCTGTTCGGGGCATCCGCCATTCCGCTGCTGTCGACGCTCGCGCTGTGGTTCGGCGGTCTCGCGACGTTCATCGTGCTGCAGGCGGTCTCGCGGCGCGCACTGACCTCGCGTGCGTCGTCGGCGACCCTCGCGCTGCGCGCGTTCGCGCCCGCGGCAGCGATCGGCGCGCTGCAGGGCCTGCTGGTCGCGGGCGTCGTGCAGCTCGCGGCGAGCTACGACTGGGCGGAGTGGTCGGTGTTCGCGGGCGTGAGCATCGCGGCCGGCATCGCCTTCGCCGCCGTGAATCAGGCGCTCGTCGCGGCGTTCGGGGGTGCCGGTCGCTGGATCGCCGCGCTCGTGGGCGTGTTCGTCGTGGCGACCGGCGTGGTCTCGACGGTGCCCGGCGTGCTCAACGCGATCGCCGGGATGCTGCCGACGTCGCCCGCCTACAACGGCATGGTGGCCGCGCTGACGTCGGCGACCGGCATCGGGGCCGCGCTCGCGGGCCTGGCGATCTGGACGCTGCTCGCCGTCATCGTGACGGTGATCGCCGTCGCCCGTCGCCGCTCGGTCTCGGCGCAGGCCGTGCTGACGGCCCCGGCAGCCGCCTGAGCGGCATCCGTCGCCGGCGCAGGCGCGGCGCCCGCGAACCCGCACGATTCGGCTGAACCCGCACGCGTCGCGTGACGGCTCAGCCGATTCGTGACGGTTCGCGGGTCAGCTCAGGCCGCTGTAGGCGTGCAGACCCTTGAAGAACATGTTGACGATCGTGAAGTTGAACAGCACCGCGGTGAAGCCGACGATCGACAGCCAGGCCGAGCGCGGGCCGCGCCAGCCGCGCGTCGCGCGCGCGTGGATGTAGCCGGCGTAGAGCACCCAGATGACGAACGTCCACACCTCTTTGGTGTCGAAGCCCCAGTAGCGGCCCCACGCGTCGTTGGCCCAGATGGACCCGGCGATGAGCGTGAAGGTCCAGAAGATGAAGCCGATGATCGCGAACCGATAGGCGAGCGACTCGAGGGCGTCCGAACCGGGTAGGGTGCGCAGGAACCCCGGTCCGGTGCGCACGGTCTCGTCC
>JAUHVN010000477.1 GCA_030425055.1 Actinomycetes bacterium
GGGGACGTGCGGTCCGCGGCACAGGTCCTTCCAGACGGTCACGCCCTCGCGATCGACGTTGTCGTAGATGGTCAGCTCGCCCGCGCCGATCTCGGCGGCCGCGCCCTCGGCGGCATCCGCACCCGACCCAGGCCCGCCCTGCAGGCCGATGAGCTCGAGCTTGAACGGCTCGTCGACGAGCTCGGCGCGCGCCTCGTCGGCGCTCACGACGCGGCGCACGAAGCGCTGCCCCTCGCGGACGATGCGCTCCATCTCCTTCTTGACGGCCTTGAGGTCCTCGGGGGTGAACGGCTCGGCGACACCGAAGTCGTAGTAGAAGCCGTCCGTGATGGGCGGGCCGATGCCGAGGTTCGCCTGGGGGCGGATGCGCTGCACCGCCTGCGCGAGCACATGTGCCGCCGAGTGCCGCAGGATGGAGAGCCCGTCGGCGCTGCCGACGGTCACCGGCTCGACGGTGTTCGTCTCGAGGACCGTCGTCGCGAGGTCCTTCAGCTCGCCGTCGACGCGCAGGGCGATGACGGATCGGTCGGGGAACAGGGTGAAGCCGTCGGTGGGATAGACGATGTCCGACGGAAGCTCAGCGTCGCTCAAAGGGAACTCTCCAGGTGGTCGGCATCCAGGCTACCGCTCGCGACACGCGCTCCCGTCTGTATCACGCGGCGCATCGGATCCTCCTCCAACCCGTGACGAGAGGTGCACCTGCGCAATATGCTGATCGTCGTCGCACCCGGGCACGCCGTGCCGTCGCGACGACGCACCACGCAGGACGACTGTGGGGGTCGACATGAGCGAGAGTGACACCGCCGAAACCTCGGACCGCGCCGATCGCGCCCGAAGGCCCCTGCGCTGCGGCGAGCCGACGATCTACGAGTACCCGACCGAGGATGGCGTCACCCTGCGGCTGACGCGATTCGAGGGCGGCTCGAAGGGGCCGGTCATCCTCTCCCCCGGCTTCGGCACGTCCGCGCTGGCGTACACGATCGACACCACCGACACGAACTACCCCGAGTACCTCTACGAGCACGGCTACGACGTGTGGGTGCTCGACTATCGCGCGAGTCCTGCGCTGCCGTCCGGCTCGACGCAGTTCACGCTCGACGACATCGCGCGGTTCGACTACCCCGCGACCGTCGAGAAGGTGCGCGCCGAGACGGGCGCGGACGACGTGCAGATCATGGCGCACTGCGTCGGCTCTCTCACGCTGCTGATGTCGCTCAGCCTGGGTCTGCCCCATGTGCGGTCGGCGGTCGCGTCTCAGCTCACGCTGCATCCTCGTGCGGGCACGCTCAACGAGCTGCGCGCAGGGGTCTATGCCGCGAACGTGATGGACGCACTCGGCATCGACACGCTCACGACCGAGATCGACGAGGACGCCTCCTGGTGGGAGCGCCTGTACGACAAGGCGCTCGCGATCTATCCCTCGGGCGACGAACCGTGCGACCGTCCGTTCTGTCGCCGGGTGATGTTCATGTACGGCGAGGTGTACGACCACGACCGTCTGAACGAGGCGACGCACGACCACATCGAAGAGGCGTTCGGCGTCGCGAACATCACGACGCTCACCCAGATCACCCGCATCCTGCGCGAGGACCACGCCGTCACGGCCGACGGAGAGCACTCATACGTGGCGGATGCCTCGAACATGACGACTCCGATCGACTTCATCCACGGCGAGCACAATCGGCTGTTCCTCCCCGAGGGGAGCCTGCTGACCTACGAGTGGCTGCGGGAGAACAGCGATCCGGCGCTGTACACGCGCCACATCATCCCCGACTACTCGCACATGGACTGCTTCATCGGCGAGGATGCCGCGCGCGATGTCTACCCGCTGGTGACAGCACAACTCGACAAGCACAACTGACCCTGGAGGACCGATGAGCGGCGAAGCGACCACCCCGCGCCCCGAACTGGAGGATCTGTTCGCCTACCCGCTGTTCTCGGCGCTGACCGAGCGTCGCACGCGACGCATCCCTCGGGGGTTCTCGGTCGACGCCGGCGCGCTGGGGCACACGAGCGCGAACGACCCAGCGCCGCTGTCGAAG
>JAUHVN010000044.1 GCA_030425055.1 Actinomycetes bacterium
GTCGTCGTGATCGTCGTGGTGGCGGTGCTCGTCTCGTTCCTGGTCAAGACCTTCGTCGTGCGCTCGTTCTACATCCCCTCGGCGTCGATGGAGGACACTCTCCTGGTGAACGACCGCATCCTCGTCGATGAGATCACGCCGCCGTTCTCGGGGTACGACCGCGGAGATGTCGTGGTCTTCCGCGACCCGGGCGGCTGGCTTCCGCCGAGCACGGCTCCGGCCCGAGCGCCGATCGTCGAGGCGATCGACTGGGTGCTCTCGCTCGTCGGCCTGTCGGCGCCGGACAGCGACGACCACCTCGTCAAACGGATCATCGGTCTTCCGGGCGACAACGTCGTCTGCTGCGACGCGATCGGCCACATCACCGTGAACGGCGTGCCGATCGACGAGAGCGCGTACATCGAACTGCCCTCGGGCGAGACGTTCGCCTCGGGCGACGCCTTCGACGTCGTCGTACCCGAGGACTCGCTGTGGGTGCTCGGCGACAACCGCTATCGGTCGAAGGACTCACGGTACAACACCGATCAGCCGGGCAAGGGGTTCGTCCCCATCGAGAACGTCGTGGGTCGCGCCTTCCTCATCACGTGGCCGCTCGACCGGATCAGCACGATCGACTTCCATCACGACGTGTTCGCGGGCGTGCCCGACCCGGTGGCCGCGACGCCATGACGGTCGTCGAGCCGCGTCTGACGCTCGAGCGGCGCCTGCTCAAGGAGCATCCGCTCGTCATCGCCTGCGACGAGGTGGGCCGGGGCGCCCTGGCCGGCCCGGTCGCCGTGGGCGCCGCCGTCGTCGATCCCGAACGCTCGCGCAGGCGCGTGCCCGCCGGGCTGCGCGACTCGAAGCTCGTGCCCGAGCCGAAGCGGCCGGCCGTCGCCGCGCGTGCGGCGTCGTGGGTCGCCGCCAGCGCGGTGGGGTGGGCCAGCGCCGCGGAGATCGACGACATCGGCATCATGCGCGCGCTCGGACTCGCGACGATCCGCGCGCTGGCGGATCTGAGAGCGCACGGCGTCGTGCCCGAGGAGGCCATCGTCATCCTGGACGGGAACCACGACTACATCACGCCTGCGGGAGCCCGCGGCCTGCGGGTGCAGCCGGTCATCAAGGCGGATCGCGACTGCGCGAGCGCGGCCGCGGCATCCGTCATCGCGAAGGTCGCCCGCGACGCGCTCATGACGCAGCTGCACGATGAGGCGCCCGACTACGGATGGGCGCGCAACAAGGGGTACGCGAGCGCCGACCACCGCGACGCGATCGACCGGATGGGACTGACCCGGCACCACCGCGCGTCGTGGTCGATCGGCCCAGCGCCGACCCTGTTCTGAGCGGCCGCCCACGCGATCTAGAGTGGACTCACCATGGATGACGAAGTCTTCGAGGACTACGACCGCGAACTCGAACTGGCGCTCTACCGCGAGTATCGCGACGTCGTCCGCCAGTTCCAGTACGTGATCGAGACCGAGCGGCGGTTCTACCTCGCCAACGAGGTCAATGTGGTCAGGCGCGACACCGAGCACGACTTCTATTTCGAGATCTCGATGAACGACGTGTGGGTCTGGGACATCTACCGCACAGACCGCTTCGTGAAGTCGGTGAGGGTCCTCACCTTCAAGGACGTCAACGTCGAAGAGCTCTCGCGCGGTGATTTCCAGCTCCCCGAGGAGCTCTCGCTCGACAGCTGAGGCCCATCGCCTCCTCCCCAGCGGCTTTCGGGTCGCCGTCTGTCCACGTCGGGCCCATGCGCAGGGCTCCGGCGACGTCGCTGACGCCACGATCAGTGCATGCGAGCGAAGGATGTGCTGGGTCGTGCAGGCGAGGACCGTGCCGTCGCGCACCTCATCGAGTCGGGGTACCGCGTCGTCGAGCGAAACTGGCGATGCCCGGCCGGTGAGATCGACGTCGTGGCCGAGACCGGGTCCGCGATCGCGATCGTCGAGGTCAAGACCCGACGATCCGAGCTCTACGGGCATCCCCTCGAAGCGATCGACGCCCGTAAGCGGGCGCGGCTGTGGCGCCTCGCCTGCGCGTGGGCGGCTCAGCACCCCGAGCGGCTGCGCGGGCGACGGCTGCGCATCGAGGCGATCGCGATCGTCGGCGCGGACCCTGCCACGGGGCGACTCGAGCACCTGACCGACATCGAGGTGCCGTGAGCGTCGCGCGCACGTGGGCGGTCGCGCTGACAGGCGTCGAGGGCGAGCTCGTCGAGATCGAGGCCGATCTGTCGAACCAGACGCCCGAGTTCCGCCTCATCGGACTCGCCGATCGTGCCCTGAAGGAAGCGGTGCAGCGGGTTCACAACGCGTGCGCCAACAGCGAGCTGCCGCTTCCGCGGCGGCGGATCACCGTCAACCTGTCGCCGGCCAACCTTCCCAAGCAGGGGTCGGGCTTCGACGTCGGCATCGCGATCGCCGCGATCGCCACCGAGATCGAGATGGATGCCCGCTCCCTCGCGACCACGGTGCATCTCGGCGAGCTCGGTCTGGACGGGCGGCTGCGGCCGGTTCCGGGCATCCTGCCCGCGGTCGTCGCCGCCGCGCGCGCCGGGTTCACGCGCGTCGTCGTGCCCGCCGCCTGTCGTGCCGAGGCGGCGCTCGTCGACGCGGTCGAGATCGTGGCGGCCGTCAATCTCGCGCAGGTCGCCGCGCTCCACGGCGCGCAGGTCGTCGTTCCCGACGAGAAGGAGGTGCCGGTGGCCGCCCCGATCGAGGCGTCGGCGGAGCCCCCCGACCTCAGCGACGTGATCGGCCAGCGTGAAGCGGTCGATGCGCTGGTCGTCGCCGCCGCCGGCGGCCACAACCTGCTCATGTCGGGGCCGCCTGGGGCGGGCAAGACGATGCTGGCGCGGCGTCTGCCGGGCATCCTCCCCGAGCTCGACGACGAGGCCGCGATCAGCGCGGCCTCGGTCCGCTCGCTGTCCGGCGAGCCGGTGAGCTCGCTGTCACGGGTGCCGCCCTTCGTCGCGCCGCATCACAGCGTGAGCGTCGCCGCGCTGGTCGGGGGAGGATCGCGTGTCGTGCGCCCCGGCGCGGTGGCGCGTGCGAGTTCGGGGATCCTCTTCCTCGACGAAGCGGGGGAGTTCCCGAGCGTGGCCCTGGATGCGCTGCGACAGCCGCTGGAATCGGGCGTCATCGTGATTGACCGCGTCGGCGTGCGCGCCGCGTTCCCCGCGCGGTTCCAGCTCGTGCTCGCCACCAATCCGTGCCCGTGCGGCGAGTACGGCGTCCGCGGCGGGGCGTGCACGTGCCCGCCGGCGGCCATCCGCCGGTACCGGACGCGCTTGTCGGGACCCCTCCTGGACCGCATCGACATCGAGCTCTCGCTGCGCCGCGTCTCGGTCGCGCAGCGCGCGGCGACCGACGCATCCACCCTGACGTCGGCGGCGGCCCGCGACCTCGTATACGACGCGCGGCGTCGCGCGCGCCTGCGGCTCGCGGACACGCCCTGGAGCACGAACGCCGAGGTTCCTGGCGCGTGGCTGCGCGACGGTCCGCACGCGCCGCCGATCCAGGTGCGGCGCTCGCTCGACCAGGCGCTGCAGCGCGGCATCCTCACGCTGCGCGGATACGACCGTGCTCTGCGGGTCGCATGGACGTGTGCGGACATCGACGGGCGCACCGAGCTCGCCGCTGCCGACATCGGCAGAGCGCTGTTTCTGAAGAAGGGACTCACCCAGTGACATTCGATGTGCAGGATCCCGAGGGCCTCCGCCTCGCACGGGCCCTCGCACCGCGCGAGCGCGGGGCGGGCGACGACGAGCGCTACGCACGTGCCGCGTGGAGCCATCTCACCGAGCCCGGCGAGTCCACAGCGGGCGCGCTGGTGGCTGCGTTGGGCCCGGTGGCGGCGCTCGACGTGGCGGCGGACTCCGGCGGGCTCGTCGACGAGACACTCGAGGAAGGGCGGCGCCGATGGGGCCCGCGGCTGGCGCATGAGCCGATCGCCCGCTCACTGGCCACGGCCGTGCGCCGGGGCATCCGACTCGTCGTGCCGGGCGACCCTCATTGGCCGAGGGCCCTCGACGACCTCGGCGACCATGCGCCGATCGCGCTGTGGACGCGCGGCGACACCGCGGCACTTGTCCATCTGTCTCCGGGTGTCGCCCTCGTGGGCGCACGGGCGGCGACGTCGTACGGCGAGCACACGGCGGCCGAACTCGCCGCCGACCTCTGCGGTGCCGGCGTCGCCGTCGTCTCGGGCGGAGCGTACGGCATCGACGGCGCCGCCCATCGCGCGGCACTCGGCGTCGGGGGCCTGACCGTCGCGGTCATGGCCGGCGGTGTCGACCGTACCTACCCGAGCGGGAACACCGACCTCGCCGAACGCATCGTCGCGTCCGGCGGGGCCGTCATCGCCGAGGTGCCGTGCGGGGCGGCGCCGACGAAGTGGCGATTCCTGCAGCGGAACCGACTCATCGCGGCGCTCGCGGGCGCGACCGTCGTCGTCGAGGCGGGGTGGCGGTCGGGCGCGTTGAACACGGCAGGGCACGCGGCGTCGCTGGGCAGACCCGTCGGCGCGGTGCCGGGACCGATCACGAGTGCCGCCTCGGCGGGAACGCACCGCCTGCTGCGCGAGTACGACGCGGTCTGCATCACCGGCACCGACGATGTGCTCGAGCTGCTCGGTGCCGTACCCCGGGAGCGCATCGTCACCGAGCGCGGATTCCACGTGTCGGACGACACGCGTGTGCTCGACGCCATGAGCTTCCGCGCGGGCAGGACCGTCGACGACATCGCGCGGCGCAGCGGCCACGCACCGGGCGACGTCGAGGCGCGGCTGGGGCTTCTGCGACTCGTCGGAGAAGTCGAGCCGGTCGCGACCGGGTGGCGTCGCCGCTCTCGATGACCCCGGTGTTTCGCAGCCCGCTGCGTGTGCGGCACCGGGCATCCTGGGAACATGCGGCTCTCCGAGACGGTCGAGGACTACGCGCGGCACCTCGCCGACGTGCGACGCCTCTCGCCTGCGACCGTACGGGCGTATCGGGCCGACCTCGCCGACCTGGTGGCGACGGCATCGGATCCGCCGCTGGCCGAGATCGACCTCGAGGTGCTGCGCGAATGGCTCTGGATCGCGACGCGGCGCGGCGACGCACGATCGACGCTGGCCCGGCGCACCGCCGCGGCGCGCGGCTTCTTCGCCTGGGCGGTCGAGACCGGACGCCTCGCCGCCGACCCGGCGCTGCGACTCGTCTCACCCAAGCGCGGTCGCACGCTGCCGCATGTCGCGCAGGCGCCCGCGCTCGCCGGGATGCTCGACGACCTCGCCGCGCGAGCGGCCGACGGAGACCCGCTCGCCCTGCGCGACCACGCCCTCCTCGAACTGCTCTACGGTGCCGGCATCCGCGTGAGCGAAGCCTGCGGACTCGACCTCGACGACCTCGATCGCGACCGCGCGACGGCGCGCGTGACGGGCAAGGGGTCGAAGGAGCGCGTCGTGCCGTTCGGCGGGCCCGCGGCGGCAGCCATCGACGCCTACCTCTCGCGCGGTCGTCCCGCGCTCACCGCGCGCGGCGACGGGGGGGCCGCGCGGGCGCTCTTCGTCGGCGCCCGCGGCCGTCGAATCGGCCCGCGAACCGTGTACGACGTCGTTGCGCGACATCTCGGACCGCTGGTCGGCACCACGGTCGGGGCGCACGCGCTGCGGCACTCCGCCGCCACCCATCTGCTGGACGGCGGTGCCGATCTGCGGACGGTGCAGGAGCTGCTCGGGCATGCGAGCCTCGGGACGACCCAGATCTACACGCACGTCTCGGCCGAGCGACTCGCCGCGACCTACCGGCTCGCACACCCCCGCGCGTAGACCGTCGCGGTCGCGGTGGCAACCCCGTCGCGCGCGGCGGCACGACGTCTACCGTATAAGCCATGAGGCGCGTACAGATCTTCGCCGCGACCCTCGTCCTCTCAGCCGGCGCGCTGACCGGATGCTCGATCCCGACGATCGCCGGCGGAGCCGGTGAGGATCTGGACTGTGCGGGAGGCGACGTCGCGATCAGCTCGGGGGACGGCGAGTACCGGGTCACGGGGGTGTGCCCGCGGGTCCACGTCGACGGCAGCGATCTCGACGTCGATCTCGAGGCCGCCGAAGTGGGTGTGCTCGTCGTCCGTGGTGATGGGAACGAGATCGAGGCCGCCGACGTGGCGGAGCTGCAGGTCGCCGGTCAGGAGAACGACATCGAGGCGACATCGATCGACGTCGTCTCGATCCGCGGCGACTCCAACACGGTCGACAGCGCCGGCACGATCGGCCGGGTGTCGGTGCAGGGCAACGACAACGACGTCGAAGGGCAGGCCGTCGGCGAGGTCGTCGATCGCGGCCAGGGCAACCGCATCTCGGCTGACGACTGATCAGCAGCACGGCAGCAGCACCGCGCGGGGCACCCCGCCGAGGAAGGCCAGCGGGTTGACGTAAGCTCCGTCCACGCGCGCACCCAGATGCAGCGAACCCGGATCGGCGTGGCCGCCCACCGACAATTCGCCGATCACATCGCCGCGACCGACCACATCGCCGGCTCCGACGGCGGGTCGAACCGGCTCGAGCGTCGACACGACTCCGCCGCCGTGGTCGATCGTGACCACGCCTCGATCCGCCACCACGCCCGCGAAGGCGACGACCCCGTCGTCGGGTGCGCGCACCGACGTCGCGCCCGACGGCGAGACGACGTCGATGCCGCGGTGTCCGGGTGCGTAGTCGTGGGCGGGCGCCAGGAACGCACTGACGAGTCGGGCGCCCTCGAGGGGCCACCCCCAAGCGGCCCGCGCGGCCGGTGCATACCCCGTCGACTTGGGCTCGGGCTCGGGCTCGGCGCTCGCGGCGGAGGGCAAGAGCGTCGCCGTCAGCAGGCAGATGAGGACGAGAGCGAACGCTGCACGCCCCCGGCGGGCGGTGGTCATGCGGACAGCCTCTCGGCAGCGAGGGGGACGCAGGGCGCGGTCGCGTCGATCGGTGCACGGATGCCGCCGCCGCCGAGGCTGGGGAGGAGCGGACGGCTGATACACTTGTGGTCGCATCCCGTGCAGACGGGATGACTACGCGTGCCCAGAGCGCGGCGGAATCCCAGATCTCCGCGGCGCGGCATCCACTCCCAACGGTCCCGTTCCACGGGCGGGAGTGCGCCGGGCACCAGGCTCGCCGGCCATCGTCGGCGCGAACACAACCGCAACAGGCGCGCGAGCGCCAGAACAGGAGAACGGCCATGGCCGTCGTCACCATCCGCCAGCTGCTCGACAGCGGCGTGCACTTCGGGCACCAGACCCGCCGGTGGAACCCGAAAGTCAAGCGCTTCATCCTCACCGAGCGCTCGGGCATCCACATCATCGACCTCCAGCAGTCGCTGTCCTACATCGACAAGGCGTACGAGTTCGTCAAGGAGACCGTCGCCCACGGTGGCACCATCCTCTTCGTGGGCACCAAGAAGCAGGCGCAGGAAGTCATCGCCGAGCAGGCGACCCGTGTCGGCCAGCCCTACGTCAACCAGCGCTGGCTCGGTGGCCTGCTGACCAACTTCTCTACCGTCAGCAAGCGCCTCGCGCGCATGAAGGAGCTCGAAGAGCTCGACTACGAGGACCCGGCTGCCAGCGGCTTCACCAAGAAGGAGCTGCTGATCAAGAAGCGCGAGCTCGACAAGCTCCACAAGTCGCTCGGCGGTATCCGCAACCTGCAGAAGACCCCGTCGGCGATCTGGGTCGTCGACGCCAAGCGCGAGCACCTCGCCGTCGACGAGGCGACCAAGCTCGGCATCCCGGTGATCGGCATCCTCGACACCAACGCCGACCCCGACGAGTTCCAGTACCCGATCCCCGGCAACGACGACGCGATCCGCTCGGTGAGCCTGCTCACCCGCATCGTCGCCGACGCCGCGGCCGAGGGCCTGATCCAGCGCCACCAGCCCGCCGAGGACGCCGCCGAAGAGGCGGAGCCGCTCGCCGAGTGGGAGCGCGAGCTGCTCGAGCAGGCCGCCCCCGAGCAGTCGTCCGCCGAGACCGAGAAGGTCGCCGACGTCGCCGAGGCCGCCGCCGAGGCCGATGAGATCGTCGCCGCCGAGCAGTCCGCCGAGGGCGAGACCGCGACCGAGTCGGCCGCCGACGCGGCCGGTGCCGCTGCGCACGACGAGGCCGTCGCGGCCGCCGCCGGCGAGACCGCCGACGAGGTGGCCGCCGCCGAGGCCGCCGACAAGTAACCTCACCCCCTTTCCGCCCGGCGGGGCCGTCCGAGGACGGCCTCGCCGCGGCATCCACGAGAACCCCACCCAAGGCAAGGAGCCGCCACCCATGGCAAACTTCACGATCGCCGACATCAAGGCCCTGCGCGAGCAGCTGGGCACCGGCATGGTTGACACCAAGAAGGCGCTCGAGGAGGCCGACGGCGACGTCGAGAAGGCCGTCGAGATCCTGCGTCTGAAGGGCGCGAAGGGCAACGCCAAGCGCGCCGACCGGTCCACGAGCGAGGGCCTGGTCGCCGCGCGCGAGAGCGACGGCGCCGTGACGATGATCGAGCTCGCGTGCGAGACCGACTTCGTGGCGAAGAACAACCGCTTCATCGCCCTGGCGGACAAGGTCGTCGACGCGGCCGCCGCCGCGAAGGCCGACACCGTCGAGGCCGCCCTGGCGGCCGACGCCGGCGGCACCACCGTCGAGCAGCTCATCTCGGATGAGGCCGCGATCATCGGCGAGAAGGTCGAACTGCGCCGTGTGCGCACGGTGACCGGCGCGTCGTTCGAGGTCTACCTGCACAAGACGAACAAGGACCTGCCGCCGCAGGTCGGCGTGGTGCTCGCCTACGAGGGCGCCGACGCCGAGACGGCGCGCAGCATCGCCCAGCACATCTCGTTCGCGAACCCGTCGTACCTGACGCGCGACGAGGTGCCCGAGGCCGATGTCGAGCGCGAGCGCGAGATCGTCACCGAGATCTCGCGCAACGAGGGCAAGCCCGAGGCGGCGCTGCCGAAGATCGTCGAGGGTCGCGTGAACGCCTACTTCAAGCAGGTGTCGCTCCTCGACCAGGACTACGCGAAGGACAACAAGCAGTCCGTCGCCAAGGTCGCGCAGGACGCCGGACTGACCCTCACCGGCTTCGCCCGGTTCAAGGTCGGCGCCTGACATGACGCAGAGGCCCGCATCGCTCGTCGATGCGGGCCTTTCGTCATGCCCTTCGATAGGTTGAGCGCAGAGAGGAACACCGTGATCAAGGAAGCCACCGGACGCCGCCGCGTCCTGTTGAAACTGTCGGGTGAGGCGTTCGGAGGCGGCCAGCTGGGGGTCAACCCCGATGTGGTCAGCCAGATCGCCCGTGAGATCGCCGCCGCGGTCGACCAGGTCGAGATCGCGGTCGTGGTCGGCGGCGGCAACTTCTTCCGCGGCGCCGAGCTCAGCCAGCGCGGCATGGACCGCGGACGCGCCGACTACATGGGCATGCTGGGCACCGTCATGAACGCGCTCGCGCTGCAGGACTTCCTCGAGCAGGCGGGTGCCGCGACCCGCGTGCAGTCGGCGATCTCGATGACGCAGGTCGCCGAGCCGTACATCCCGCGTCGTGCGGAGCGGCACATGGAGAAGGGTCGCATCGTCATCTTCGGTGCGGGCGCCGGTCTGCCCTACTTCTCGACCGACACCGTCGCCGCACAGCGCGCACTCGAGATCGGAGCGCATGAGGTGCTCGTCGCCAAGAACGGCGTCGACGGCGTCTACACCGCCGATCCGAAGAAGGATGCCTCGGCCACCAAGATCGACGAGATCACCTACCGCGACGCACTGCAGCGGGGTCTCAAGGTCGTCGATTCGACAGCCTTCAGCCTGTGCATGGACAACCGCATGGACATGCGCGTGTTCGGCATGGAGCCGGAGGGCAACGTCACCCGGGCGCTGCTGGGCGAATCGATCGGCACGCTGGTCACGGCGTGACCGGCACGTCGCGGATAGACTTGTCCGCGCTGACCAACGCGAAGGAGACACCGTGATCGCCGACGTCCTGGCCGATGCCGGAGAGCGCATGGACCGCGCCGTGGAGGCCGCGAAGGACGACTTCGCGACCGTCCGCACCGGGCGGGCCAACCCGCAGCTGTTCCAGAAGATCCTCGTCGACTACTACGGATCGCCGACTCCGCTGGCCCAGCTCGCCTCTCTCAACAACCCCGAGGCGCGTTCGCTGGTCATCACGCCATACGACAAGTCCGCGCTGAAGGCGATCGAGCAGGCGATCCGCGACACGCCGAATCTCGGGGCGAACCCCACGAACGACGGGAACATCGTCCGTGTGACGCTTCCCGAGCTCACCGAGGAGCGCCGCAAGGAGTTCGTCAAGCTCGTCCGCGCGAAGGGTGAGGACGCGCGCGTGCACGTGCGCGGCATCCGGCGGAAGTCGAAGGACGACCTGGACGCACTCAAGAGCGAAGTCGGCGAGGATGAAGTCGTCCGTGCCGAGAAGGAGCTCGATGCGCTGACGCGCGCTCACGTCGATGCGATCGACGAGGCGCTCAAGCGCAAAGAGGCAGAACTGCTCGAAGTCTGAGGTCGCCGATGTCCGATGTCTCCGGGGGAGAGCCGCAGGACCCGGCTGCGCCGGACGCTCCGCTGACCAGGCGCGACGCCGCGGCGCGACGCGCGGCGAGCGCCGCAGACCCTGCGGCGGCGTTCCAGGCGAATCTGCGTGCGGCGCGTTCCGAACTGCAGGACCAGGTGGCCCACGCCCGCGCGGAGTTCGAAGAGGTCAACGAGCGCATCAAGGAGCGCACCGGCCGTGACCTGATCGTCGCGATCCTGATCGGTCTCGCGATCGGCGCCGCCCTCATCGCCTCGCTCATCTTCGTGAAGTGGCTCTTCGTGCTGTTCGCGCTCGGGGCGACGCTGCTCGGCATCTTCGAGTTCACACGGGCACTGAGCGCATCGGGTCGGCGGGTCGACCTGGTTCCTCAGCTCGTGGCCGGCGCGGTCATCGTCCTGACGGGGTTCTTCCTCGATCTGTGGCTGCACTGGGTGGCGCTGTTCGTCGCGGTCGCGCTCGTGCTGGTGTGGCGCCTGGTCGCGCAGATGATCGTCGCGGACGGCCGCACGTACGGAGATGTCCTCTCCGACGTGCTCGTCGGGGGCTTCGTCCAGCTGTACGTGCCGTTCCTCGCGAGTATGACGGTGGTCCTGCTGCGGCAGGACGGCGGCGAGTGGTGGGTGCTCGCGTTCATCATCGTCGCCGTGGCCGCCGACACCGGCGCCTATGCCGCGGGGGTGTCCTTCGGCAAGCATCCGATGGCCCCCCGGATCAGCCCGAACAAGACGTGGGAGGGCTTCGGCGGGGCTGTGGTCGTCGCCCTGCTCGCGGGCGTGCTCCTCGCCCTGTTCATGCTCGGCCTGCCGTGGTGGACGGGACTGATCATCGGCGCCGTCATCATGGTCACCGCGACGATCGGCGACCTGGGAGAATCGATGATCAAGCGCGATCTGGGGATCAAGGACATGAGCTCGTGGCTGCCCGGCCACGGCGGAGTCCTCGACCGACTGGATTCGATTCTGCCGTCCGCGGTGGCCGCGCTCGCACTCTTCTACGTGCTGACACCCTTGGCCGCATCATGACCACCACAGAGACCGCCCCGCTCGCCCCCTTCCCGACGACCCGTGGACGCGAGAAGGGGTACGAGAAGACGTCCGTCGACGAGTTCCTGCTGCGCGCCCGCTCGGCGTTCGAATCCGGTGCCACCGAGATGACCGCGGAGGACGTGCGTCGTGCCGGCTTCCGCCTGGTGCGCCACGGCTACGCGATCTCGGCGGTCGACGCGGCCCTGGGGCGCATCGAAGACGCCTTCGCGGCGAAGGAGCGCGAGCGCGCGCTCGACGGCGTCGGTTCCCACGTGTGGATCGAGCAGACGCGCGAGAGCGCGCAGGAGATCCTCGACCGGCTGTCGCGCCCCGCCCGGCGTCGGTTCGATCGCGTCGGGCCGCTGCGCTACGGCTACCGGGTCGACGAGGTCGACCTCGTCGCGGACAAGATCGCCCGCTATCTCGAGACCGGGGAGTCGGTCACCGTGGACCAGGTGCGCGCGGTCGCGTTCCGCATGGAGCGCGGCGGCTACCGCGAAGCGCAGGTCGACGCGGTGCTCGACGCCGTCGTCGAGGTGATGCTCGCCGTCACGTGACGGCATCCGTCATGGGGAGACCCTCGGATGGCACGCCCAGGAGGCGGCCGGTAGACTCGGCGGCATCGTGAATTCGGGTGACGACCAGACTCTGGCGCGCCGTGCCCCCGCCGAGGTGGCCGCCGTGCGGAGCGCGCCTGCGCGCAGAGCGCCGTCGCCCCCGCCGCGCTGGTCTCGCAGACGGGGCGTGCTCGCCGTCTTCGCCGGGTTCGCGGCCGTCGCGTTCGCCGCTGCCTGGATCGGTCCGACCGGTCTTTCGGTGCCGGAAGCCAAGGCCGAGGTCGCCGCTCCGATCTCGCTCTACGCCAGTTCGCTCGGCGACATCCAGTCGCACACCGTCGTCGCCGGCGCCGATCCCGCCGAGCCGACCAAGCTCGACCGTGACGGCTACACCGTGTACGTCACGCCTAAGCCGACGCCGACGCCCGTCGTCGTGGCGGCGACCTCGTCGTCGTCCTCGTCCGGCTGGCGTCCGCCGTTCGTGACCCCCGATCCCGGCACCGCCCAGTCGATCGCGTACGGCATGGTGAAGGCCCGTGGGTGGGGGGACGACGAGTTCGCCTGCCTCGTGGCGCTGTGGAACAAGGAGTCGGGCTGGAGGGTGAACGCCTACAACGCCTCGAGCGGTGCCTACGGCATCCCGCAGTCGCTTCCGGGGAACAAGATGGCCTCTGCC
>JAUHVN010000045.1 GCA_030425055.1 Actinomycetes bacterium
CTGCGCGCGCCCCGTTCATCGGCGACCTCGAGCGCGCGCCGGTAGCACGACACCAGAAGCTCGCGGTCGCGTTCGCCCGCGCTGTGATTCGGTCCGACCGTGTGGATCACCCACCGTGCGGGAAGCTCTCCCGCGGTCGTCCAGCCCGCATCTCCGGTCGCCAATCCATCGGGAAAGCGCGCGATGCAGTCGGCCAGGATCGCGGGGCCGCCGGCACGGTGGATCGCCCCGTCGACTCCGCCGCCGCCGCGCATCCGGTTGTTCGCCGCGTTCACGATGGCGTCGACCGGCTGCGCGGTGATGTCGCCGTGGACGGCGATGAGGTCGACCATGACCTCAGTGTCGCGGATCGTCCTGCGCGGCACCATCGCCGCACAGACTCCGCGGGTAGCCTGTCGTCGCCGGAGGCGGACCCGACGCCCACCGGCCGGAGGGATTCCCGTGGACCTGACCGACATCGACCCCGCGCTGCGCGACGCCGCCAAGCGCGCGCCGAAGCTGCCGATCCTGACCGGGTTCGGCCGCTCCGTGACGGCTGGCGCCATGCGCCTCATCCCCGGCGCGAAGGTCGACGGCGTCGAGCGCCGCATCGTGCGCGACGGGGCGGTGAGCGTCCGGGTGTACACCCCGGCGGATGCCTCGGGTGCCGGGCTGCTGTGGATCCACGGCGGCGGACTCGTGATCGGTTCGGCGGCGATGGACGACCGATTCTGCGGCATCACGGCGCGCGAGACCGGCGTGACGGTGGTCTCGGTCGACTACCGGCTGCCTCCGCGGCATCCCTTCCCCGAGCCGCTGGACGACTGCGCTGCGGCCTTCGAATGGATGCGGGCGCACGCGGGCGACCTCGGTGTCGACCTCTCGCGCATCGCGGTCGGCGGGCAGAGCGCGGGCGGGGGGCTCGCGGCGGCATTGGTGCAGCGCCTGCACGATCAGGGTGTGCCGCTGGCCGCGCAGTGGCTGTTCTGCCCGATGCTCGACGACCGGACGGCCGCCGACCGCAGCCTCGACGCGATCGATCACTTCGTGTGGGACAACCGCCGGAACCTCGTCGGCTGGCGCGCCTACCTCGGCGACCGCGTCGGTGCCGCCGAGCTGCCGCCGTACGCCTCGCCGGCGCGACGCGACGACCTGACCGGCCTGCCGCCGACGTGGAGCTACGCCTCGGATATCGAGCTGTTCCACGCCGAGGACCGCGACTACGCCGACCGGCTGGCCGCGGCGGGGGTGCCCGTGCACTTCGAGACGGTGCGCGGCGCGCCGCACGGCTTCGAGGCGTTCGCCACCGGCACGCCGCCCGCACAGGCGCTGCTCGCCGGCGCGCGCGAGTGGCTGCGCTCGCGGCTTGCCGCGGTTCCCACCGAGTGAGCTGAGAGCTAGGCCGGGCGGACGCGCAGCCACAGCACGCCGTGCGCGGAAAGCTCGAGCCCCGTTGCGAGGCCGACTTCGCGGTCGGCGACGAGATCGTGCGCCGCCGGGTCGAGTCCCGAGAAGGTGACGGCGTCGATCCCGACCGGGTGATCGCCGACGTTGGCGAGCACGAGCACGGCTCCCGACCCGTCGATGGCGGGGCGCTGGAAGCCCACCACCTCATCGCGGTGGGCGTGGAAGGGCACGAGCTCGTTCCCCGCGAACTCGGGCGTGCGCCGTCGCACGTCGATCAGGCGCGAGAGGCGCGCGAACACGCGTCCGGCGGGGGTCGCCTCGTCGAAGCGCGACGCGTACGCGTCGGCCGGATACCACGGCCGGTTCGCCCATCGGCTGTCACCCGACAACGCCGGATCGTCGCGGTACGAATAGTCGTTCAGCTGCGCGACCTCGTCGCCGAGATACAGCAGCGGGATGCCGCCGGTCGACAGCGCGATCGCGTGGGCGAGCACGACGCGGTCCTCGCCGCCGTCGTCGCCGAGCTCGATTCCGGCGAGCGACGCGGTCGTGCCCGCGACCCGGGCGTCCCCGGTGCGCGGGTTCTCCTGGAAGGCCGCCCCGCGAGCGAACGAACCCGGGAACCGTCCGACGTAGAAGTCGTTGAGGAAGCGCCGGTGGGCGTAGCCGTCGATGCCGAACTCGGCGGCATCCTCGTCGGCGAACGTCCACCCGATGTCGTCGTGGCTGCGCACGTAGTTCACCCACGCCGTGCCGTCGGGCAGCGCATGCCGTCGGTCGAGCGCCTGCTGCAGCATCCGCCCGTCGCGGGTCGCGAGCGCCTCCCACGTGAGCGCCATCTGCAGCGGGTTGTACGAGATCTGGCACTCGCCCGGCGAGATGTACTCGATGACCTCGTCGGGGTGCACGATCGCCTCGGACTTGAAGATGACGCTCGGCGCGGCGATGCGCAGCAGCGCGTTGAACGCCTGCAGCAGCAGGTGGGCCTCGGGCAGCGACTCGCACGCGGTGCCCAGTCGCTTCCAGATGAAGGCGACGGCGTCCATGCGCAGCACCTCGACGCCCTGGTTCGCGAGGAACAGCATCTCGCCGGCCATCGCGGCGAACACGGCCGGGTTCGCGTAGTTAAGATCCCACTGGAAGTGGTGGAAGGTGGCCCAGATCCACCGACCGTCGGGCAGCTGCACGAACGAACCCGCGTGATCGTCGGGGAAGATCTCGCGCGTCGTGCGCTCGTACGCGTCCGGCATCGTGCGGTCGGGGAAGATCAGGTAGAAGTCCTCGTACCCGGGCTCGCCGGCGACGGCCTTGCGCGCCCACTCGTGCTCGTTGCTGGTGTGATTGAAGATGAAGTCGACGACGAGCGAGATGCCCGCCCCGCGCAGCTCGGCGGCCAGGTCCGCGAGCTCGGCCATCGTGCCCAGCGTGGGGTCGACGCGGCGATAGCTCGAGACCGCGTACCCGCCGTCGCTGTTGCCCTCGGGGCACTCGAACAGCGGCATGAGGTGCAGATAGGTCAGCCCCAGCTCGGAGAGATACGGGATGCGCTCGCGCAGGCCCGTCAGGGTTCCCGCGTAGCGGTCGACGTAGCAGACGCCCCCCAGCATCCGCTCGGACGCGTACCAATCGGGGTCGGCCTCACGGCGCGCATCGAGGTCTCGCAACGGCTGGGGTCGCTCACCCCACGACGTCGCTGCCAGTTCGACGACCGCCGTCAGGTGCTCGAACGCGTCGGGATGATCGCCGTACAGGCGGGCGAACCGCGCGTGCAGCGTGGGGAAGGCGGCCCGCACTCGCGCGCGGAGGAGGTCGTCTCGCGCGATAGCGGGCACGCGATCGGCGACGCGCTCGAGGTCGGAGGCGGCGTCGCCCAGGCTGCTCATCCCTCGACCCTACGAGCCTCGGCGCGGACGGGAAAGGAGGTTACGATCGGCCGCGTGAGCTTCACGGGCCTGAATCCTGACGCGATCGCGTTCTTCGCGCAGCTGCGCACGCACAACACGAAGGAGTGGTGGGCCGACAACAAGTCCCGCTACGAGACGAATGTGCGCGAGCCGTTCGAGCTGCTCGCCGCCGAGCTCGAAGTCGAGTTCGGGCCGATGAAGATCTTCCGCCCGTACCGCGATGTGCGCTTCAGCGCCGACAAGTCGCCGTACAAGCTGCAGATCGGCATGGTGACCCGGGCACCCTGCGCTCACTACCTGCAGCTGAGCGAGGAGGGGATGCTGATCGGCGGCGGCCGGTACGACGTGTCGCCCGCCGCGCTCGGCCGGTTCCGCGAGATCGTCGACGACCCGCGGCTCGCCGGCGACCTCGAGGCGACGCTCGACGAGGTGCGGGCGCGCGGGCTCGAGCTCATGTCGGGGGATGCGCTGCGCACCGCGCCGCGCGGCTACTCGGCCGATCACCCGCGCATCGGGTTGCTGCGGCTGAAGCGTCTCGCGGTGGGTCGCACGGAGCCGATCGACGAATGGATGTGGACGCCGACCGCGCTCGACGAGATCCGCGACGCGTGGCACTCGGTCTCGATCTGGTGCGACTGGCTCGCCGAGAACCTCGGGTCGGAACTCGACGACCGCTGATCCCTACGGAAGCAGCAGGCCGACGGCGTCGAGATACGCGGCGTCGTCGAAGTCGTCGACGATCGCGGACTGCAGGATGTAGCCCGGCATGACGCTCATGAGGACCGGCGCGGTGCGCGCCGCCCAGTCCTCGGGCGACAGGCCGGCGGCGGGCGGATGCTCGGCGGCCCACCGGGCGAGGGATGCCACGACGGTTCCGCGCATCCGACCGAGGACCTCCTGCATGAGGGCGCGGAGGTCGTCGTCGACGGTGGCCTCGGCCCACACCTGGATGAGCACCTGCACCGGCGCCTGGGCTCGCACGCCGGCCGCCAGCATCCGGATGATCCCCGCGGGCGAGACGGCATGGTCGGCGCTCGCCGCGGCCAGTTCCGCGCGTCGGGCGTCGAGGATCTGCTCGGCGACCGCCTTCACGAGCTGCTGCTTGCCGTCGAAGTAGCTGTAGATGGCGCCGGCCGACAGGCCGGACTCGTTGATGATGTCGGCCATGGAGGTGCGCTGATAGCCCGCCCGCACGAAGCAGCGCAGCGCGGCATCGGTGATCTCGGCGCGCCGCGATGCGCGCTTCGCCTCGCTGATCTTCGGCATCCCACCCCCGATTGACAACAGTAGCGGCCGCTCCCACAATAGAAAACGAATATTCGTTTTGCAAGGAGTGCAGACCCATGACCATGCTCTCGACCCCCACGTCCTCCCACGCCGCGGATCACGCCGCGCGTGACGACGCGCCGACGCCGTGGTGGCGCCTGCCGATCATCGCGATCGGCGTCTCGCTCATCGTCGGCGTCGTGCTGCTCGCGTTCTCGTGGCCGGCCGTCTCGGCCGATCCGCACGACCTGCCGATCGGCGTCGTCGCGACGGACGAGCAGCGCGAGCTGCTGACCGAGTCGATCGACGAGCAGTCCGACGGCGCGATCGCGCTTGTCGAGTACGACGATCGGGATGCCGCGGTCACCGCGATCGAGCAGCGCGAGGTGTATGGCGCCGTCGTGCTGCCCGCCGCGCAGGGCGACGCGCCCGAGGTGCTGGCCGCATCGGCGGCGAGCACGGCGGTCGCGCAGCTGCTCGGCGGACTCGCGCAGGAGCAGCAGGCGCAGATCGACGCGCAGATCCGCACGACCGTCGAAGAGAACCTGTCGGCGATGCAGCAGAGCGTCGCCGAGCAGATCCAGGCGATCATCCAGGCCGTCATGAGCGGTCAGACCCCGCAGCTGCCCGAGCAGGGCGCCGAGCCCATCTCGATCCCCGTGGTCACCGTCGAGGTCACCGACGTCGTCCCGCTGTCGGACTCCGACCCCCGCGGTGCGGGACTGGCCGCCGCGATGTTCCCGATGGTCATCGGCGGGGTGATCGGCGGCGTGGTCCTCTCGATCGCCGTGCGCGGCGGTGGCCTGCGGCGCGTCGTCGGCGTGCTGATCTACGCCCCCGTCGCCGGCCTCGTGCTCGCCGGCATCCTGCAGGGCATGTACGGGGCGCTGCAGGGCGACTACTGGCTCAACGCCGCGGCCATCGCCCTCGCCATCGCGGCGATCTCGGGCACGATCACCGGTCTCGCGGGTCTGCTCGGTCCGATCGGCGTGGGCCTCGGAGCCGCGTTCATGATGCTCGTCGCCAACCCGCTGTCGGCGGCCACCGTGCCCGTCGAGTTCATCGCGGCGCCGTGGGGCGCGTTCGGCCAGTGGCTGCCGCCGGGCGCGGCAGCGACCCTGCTGCGCGACGTGTCGTACTTCCCCGCCGCGGATGCGAGCTTCCCGTGGCTGGTGCTCACGGGCTGGGCGATCGTCGGACTCGCGCTGACGCTCGTCGACCTTCCCGCTCGCCGCATCGCGCGCGGCGAGACCGCCGCCGAGCACCCGCTCACCGTCTGAGCGCCCGACGCTCGCGCGCCGAGGTCACAGCATCGCGATCTCGGCTGCGCGATCGTCGCCCACGCGCGCGGCGAGAGCCTCGAGGTCATCCCGCAGATAGCGGGCGTACCCGTCGGGTGCGCGGCCGATGCGACGCCCGCTGGTGCGGACCCATGCGGCATCCGACGCCACGATGCGCGCACCGTCGGCACGGGCGGCGGCGACGAGCGCGACGTCCTCGTGCGCGGGAACGTGCGGGAATCCGGACGCAGCCAGGTACGTCGACGCGCGGATGCCGAGATTGGCCCCGTGCACGTGTCCGTTGGCCTGGCCGGGCACGTGAGTGCGCCACCACGCCGCGCTCTGCCCATCGGTCAGGTCGCGGAAGTCGGGGCGCACGGTCCCGATGACGACGTCGGCGCCGTCACGCGCGAGCCGAAGCTGATGCACGAGCCAGTGCGGCGGCACGACGCTGTCGGCGTCGGTGTGCGCCAGCCACACCGACGACATCGGGATGCCGCCGACGAGCGTCAGCGCGTTCGCGATCGCCGCGTGCCGAGCCGATCCGACCCGCCGCTCGGTGAGGGCGATCGTCCGCACACCCGCATCGCGCGCGATGGCCTCGGAGCGATCGGAGCAGTCGTCGAGCGCGACCCATGTCTGCACGTCTGCCCCTCCGGCCTGCGCAGCGAGCGATGCGAGCGCCACCGACTCGAGGCAGGCCCCGAGCAGCACTTCCTCATCGTGTGCGGGGATCGCGACGACGACGTGGTCGATGGCGTCGACGTCGCTCACCGTGCTTCCTCGTCGTCCGCGCGGAACACCTCGAGGAGGAAGGGATCCTCGGCGTGCGTCACGACGGTCCGGAAGAGCCCGCTCGCGCGGATCGCGGCATGCACGTCGTCGCCGGCGAGGGAGCGGCCCTCGATGCGCGGTCGGTGATGGCACGCGAGCAGCTCACCGCCCGGTGTCAGACTCGCGCGGATGCGGCGCAGGCCGTCGGCGAGCTCGGCCGTCGACCAGTAGTACGCGAGCTCCGAGATCACGATGAGGTCGAATCGGCCGTCGGGCCACTCGCCGGGCGCGCGCTGCTGCAGCACGCGGGCGTGGGGAACCCGCTCGTGCGCCTTCGCGAGGGCCGATTCGACGACGTCGACGGCGGTGATGCGGGCTGATCGCGAGGCGAGCTGCTCGGTGAGGAGCCCGGTCGCGCACCCCAGTTCGAGCACGTGCTCGTAGCGCTGCTGCGGGAGCGACGCGACGACCAGCTCACGTTTGCGGCGCTCGTACCACCGCGACTCGAAGCCCCACGGATCGTCGTGACGCTCGTAGAAGGCCCGGAACCACGAGGGGTCGACCGAGACGTCGTCCGACCGGCCGACATCGTCGACGAACACCTCGACGTGGCGCTCGAAGTGGCTGCGCATCCCCGCGTGCAGCATCGGAGGCTCGTCCGGCGACGGTGACGTCATCTGACTGAGGTGTCGTGCGACCGCCCGCACCTTGGCCGCGTGGGCGCGGTCGCCGAGAGCGAGCGCGCGCCACGCCGCGGTGTCGACGTCGTCCGACGTCGCCCAATGCCACATCCAGATCGGATACTGGACGACGCGGATCCCGGCGCCCGCGAGGCGAGCCGCGACCGATCCGACGATGCGGTGATCGCGGTGGCCGTCTCCGTGCCAGGGGGTGACCAGCAGCGTGCGTGCGCCCGGCGCCGTCGACACGGCGGCGGTGATCGCCGACCGCACCTCGGCCTCGTGCTCGCGCAAGCCGCCGTCGGGCAGGCCGGCGAAGACCAGGCCGATGCCGTCGCCGAGTTCGGCGAGCGCGTCGACGGTCTCGTGCCGTCGGGTCCGCGCGACGTCCGACGGCGCTGCACCGTCCTCGCCCGACGCGTGGCCGTCGGTGAGCACCAGAACCGAGACCGCGATCCCCCGTGTGCGCGCCGTCGCGATCAGTCCCGCCGCGCCGAGCGTCTCGTCGTCGGGATGCGCGGCGACGACGACGACGCGGTCGCAGTCGAGATCGAGCGCCGGCGCACTCTGCCAGGGTGCCGCAGCGACCCAGTCCCGCTCGTCGGTGCCCGGATGCCGGTGGTCGAAGGCGATCGTCATGGGGCCGCCGCCAGCATCCGCCCCAGCCGCGCGAAGTCGCGTTCGGCGTGGTGTTGCCTGAGGTACATGCGCAGATCGGCGACGCGCCGCGCGTGGCGCTCGTCGATCGTGAGCGGGGCCGGCCCGAGCGCATGGTCGGCGAGCGTCAGAATGCGCTCGGCGTGCGTCGCGGTCACCGATCGGACCCGTTCGGCGGTGATCGCGAGGTCGCGCCCGGTGATCCCGCCGTCCACGAGCATCGCCGCTTCGGTGAGCAGCGCGCGGACCGTCCAGAAGGCGGCGTCGGCTTCACCGGCGTGCATCGCCGCGAGCTGATCGGCGTCCTGACGACCGGCGCGCGCGACGATGGCGCGCACGAGCGGCGCTGTCGCGCCCCACCATACGGCCGCGACCCCCATGCCGCCCCACGCGAACCCGGAGCGCGCGAAGTACCAGTCGTCCTCGCCGATGGGGCCGGCGGGCACACCGGCGAAGTCGACCGGGGCGCTCACCACCTTGTCGAGCCCGCGCGCGGCCCACGGCCCGCGATGGCACGTCACCGCCTCATTGCGCAACGAGACGGCGAACAGTCGACGGGTGTCGGGCCCGGTCCACGCCGTCACAAGGGCGTGGGTGAGCATGCCCGCCAGCGAGCACCACTGCTTGCGCCCGTCCAGCACCCAGCCGTCCCCCGAGCGACGGGCCTCGAGCCGGGTGCCCTCCGCCGCGAAGACCCCCCACGACGAGTCGGCGTCCGCGCCGACGGCCGCGAGGGAAGCATCCACGGGCAGACCTTCGACGCGTGCCTGCGCGAGGATCGCGAGGGCATCCAGGTGAGGCTCGAGGACGCGCGCGGCGGTCACATCGAGGGCGGCAGCCGACGCGAGCACCTCCCAGGCGCCGTGCGTGCGGCCGGTGCCCGGGAGCGGCGTCCGTCGGCCGCTCTCCACAGCCCAGTCGATCGTCGCGACGACGTGGGTCCCCAGCAGCGGAACCTCGCGTGCGGCGTCTCGCACGGATGCCGCGGCGCTGGATGCGGGATGCCCCAGCGGATGCAGCGACAGCGGCTGGTCGGCGGATTCGATGACGGCGGAGACGGGCTGGGTGGCTTCCCGCACCGCTGTGCTCAACGTCGGACCGCCGGTGTGCGGTTCTCGGCGCTGACCATCCAGGCGAACTGCTCGAGCTTCTCGAGAACGCCGTGGAGGATGTCCGCGCTCGTCGGATCCTCGTCGTCGACGTCGTCGTGCACCTCGCGGCAGGTCGAGACCACGGCCTCGAGCCGTTCGGTCACGAGATCGATGACCTCCGTCGTGTCGATCTCGCCCTGCGGGAACTCGGGCAGCGTCGTCGTCTGGGCGACGACGTCGCTGCGGCCGTCGGGCAGCGCGTGGAGTGCGCGCATCCGCTCGGCGACGACGTCGCCGAGCTCGCGCGCCGCGTCGATGATCTCGTCGAGCTGACGATGCGTGTCGCGGAAGTTCGAGCCGACGACGTTCCAATGCGCCTGCTTGCCCTGCAGTGACAGCTCGATGAGGTCGACCAGCACGCGCTGGAGGCTGTCGCTCAGCGTCTTCGACGCGCGGAACCCGCTCTCGGCGTTCTGCTCGTCGGTGAGCTTCGCGCCTGTGCCGCCCTTGGCGGCACGCCGGCGGTTCGAGGTGCTCTTCGCGGGTGCGGACGCGGTCTTGGTCTTGGTGGCCATCGCTTCTCCTTCTGGGGCGGTGGCATCACGCTAGGTCGCGTCGCGGAAATCCGTACGGGGATTGCTTCCCCGGGCCCGGGGTGCTACTCCGCATGCGCCGGATCAGCTCGGGATCAGCCCGTGAGCTCGCCCGTCAGGTAGCGCTGCAGCGTCGGGCCGACGGCGGCCACGACCTCGTCGGGCGTCGCCTCGGCGATCGGCGGCAGCTCGAGGACGTACCGCGTCACGATGAGGCCCACGATCTGGCTCGCGACGAGCCCTGCGCGACGGCGGGCTTCGTCGCCGCCCCCGAGGCGCGTGGTGATACGTCGCAGGATCTCACGCGACACGAATCCGACCAGGATGCCGGCGGTGCGCTTGCTGCCCATCATCGCGCGCATGACCGCGATCCCGCGCCGCCGGAAGTCGGGCTGCTCCCACAGGTCGACCAGGAACCGTGCGAGCCGCTCACCCGCCGTGTCGAGGTCGCCGTCGAGGAGCTCGGGCAGGATGCGCGCAGGCTGCATGGGGGCGTCGATGACCGCGGTGAACAGGTCGGCCTTGCTGCCGAAGTAGTGGTGCACGAGAGCCGCGTCGACGTCGGCACGCGCGGCGATCGACCGGATGGTCGCCGCGTCGTAGCCCTGCGCCTCGAATTCCGCGACCGCGGCGTCGAGGATGCGCTCGCGGGCGTCCGTGGCGCCTCCACGCGGGCGACCGCGACGCCGCCGGGGCGCGGAGAGACCTCGTTCGGACATATCGAAAACGATACGTCCCTCGCGCGCCCCTTGCCAGATATTCATCGCACGTTGAATAATGCCGCCATGCGCGCTGTCTTCTTCAAGGAGTTCCAGGAGCTGCGGCGGGACCGTCGCACGCTCGGGATGCTCGTCGTCCTGCCCCTGCTGCTGCTCATCATCTTCGGGTACGCGGCCAACTTCACGGTCGACGAGTTCGACGTCGCCCTCGTCGGCCCCGACGCCGACACGGTCGACACGCAGATCGAGGACAACGACGATCTGGCCGACCACCTGAACATCGTCTCGATCGACACGGATGCCACGGCCGCCGACGCCGAGGACATCCTGCGCGACGGCCGAGCCGACGTCGCCATCGACGCCGAGACGGATCAGATCACGGTGTACCTCGACGGGTCGAACCTGTTCGCGGCGCAGTCGGCGCAGGTGCTGTTCACCCAGGTGCAGCAGCAGCTGGCGCAGAACCCGCAGGCGCCGCCGCTCGAGATCGACATCCTGTTCAACCCCGATCTCAAGACGTCGTGGGTGATGATCCCCGCCATCATCGGCCTGATCCTCACCTTCATCGGCACGATCATCACGAGCATCGGCCTCGTCCGCGAACGCGAGGCCGGCACGCTCGAGCAGCTCGCCGTCATGCCGCTCAAAGCCAGCTCGGTGATCCTCGGCAAGGTGATGCCGTACTTCCTGCTGGCCTCCTTCGACATGGCGCTCATCGCGCTGCTGGGCATCTGGCTGTTCAGCGTGCCGTTCGTCGGGAGCGTCTGGATCTTCATCCTCGGTGCGGCGCTGTTCCTGTTCGCGGTGCTCGGCATCGGGGTGCTCATCTCGTCGGTGTCGCAGACCTCGGGCCAGGCGATCCAGCTCGCGATGATGACGCTGCTGCCGCAGATCCTGCTGTCGGGCATGATCTTCCCGCTCGACGCCATGGCGGCGGGAGTCCGGTGGATCGGCTACCTGCTGCCGCTGACGTACTTCACGATGATCTCGCAGGGCGTCATGCTGCGCGGAGCGCCGCTGGACTCCCTGTGGCTGCCGTTGGTCATCCTCGCCGTCATGGCCGTCGTGATCTTCGGCCTCGCGGTCATGCGGCTGCATGCGAGCCTGTCGCCGGCGCGTCCGCGCACGCCCGCGCGCGCACACGGGAAGCGCTCGTGAGCGAGCTCGGCGTCGACGGACTCCGCGTCGAGTTCGGCGGCGCGGTCGCGCTCGACGACGTCTCGCTCGTCGTGCCGGCCGGAGAGGTCACCGCGGTGGTCGGCGGCGACGGCGCCGGCAAGTCGACGCTGCTGCGCGTGCTCGCCGGGCGCGTGCGCGCGGCATCCGGAGACGTCCGCACCCTGCCGCAGGCCGACATCGGCTACCAGCCGTCGACCTCAGGGGTGTGGGGCAACCTCAGCGTCACCGAGAACGTCGAGTTCGTCGGCAGCTCGTACGGCATGACGTCGAAGGCCGTGCGGTCGCGGGGTGACGAGCTGCTCGAGCGCGCGGGTCTGGCCGATGCGCGGGCGCGGCTCGGCCGGGCCCTGTCGGGCGGGATGCGGCAGAAGCTCGGCTTCGTGCTGGCGATCCTGCACGAACCGCGACTGATCCTGCTCGACGAGCCCAGCACGGGGGTCGATCCCGTCAGCCGCGTCGAACTGTGGCGGCTCATCTCGGGGGCGGCGTCGGACGACACCGCCGTGCTGCTGGCCACGACCTACCTCGACGAGGCGCAGCGTGCGGCATCCGTCACCGCGCTCGATGCGGGGGCGGTGATCGCCGCGGGACAGCCGGACGGGATCATCACCGGCGTGCCGGGCGCGATCGGCTTACTGCGGCCCGGCGCGCCGGTGCCACCTCGATCGTGGCGTCGCGGCGTCGAGCGGCACATGTGGATCCCCGAAGGTTCGCCGCTCGACGGTGCCGAGCCGATCGCCGCGCCGGACCTCGAGGACGCGCTGATCGCCCTCACGCTCGCGCGCCGGACAGCGGCCGACCACGACGCGGCCGCCCATCCGCGACGGGCGGCGCGGGCTGCGCGCGCGGCCGCCGGTGGGGCGGATGCCGCGGGCGCGGCACCCGAGTCCGCACGCGGCGTCGTCGTCGCCGACGGCCGTGACGTCACCCGGCGATTCGGAACCCACGTCGCCGTCGACGACGGTGTAGTTGGCGAGGATGCCGAAACCGCTGTCGCCGAAGAAGTACTGTCCGCCGATTTCCCAGCCATGGAGCTTGGCCTTGTTCTGGTTGATCGGCCGGTTGACGTTGAACATGTACAGCGGATCGTCCGCTTCTCCGTACAGGTCGTAGGCGGCCTCCGTGGTGAGCACCTGGGCATCGGTGCCGTTGTACGCCGCCAGCCCCGCGGGGTCGTTGCGCAGGAGCGCCAGTGCGGTGAACAACGCCGTG
>JAUHVN010000478.1 GCA_030425055.1 Actinomycetes bacterium
CGCCAGGAAGAGGCCCACGGCACCGCCGAGCCGGTGCTCTCGACCCCCGTCTCGCGCGTGCGCTGGCTCGCCGACTATGTGATCGTCGCGGCGATCGGCATCGTTCTGGTGATCGCCGGCGCCGTCGTCGGCGCAGCGATCGGAATCGCCTCCCAGGGCGACGACTCCGACCTCATGGGCGACGTGCTCGTCATGGGTGCCGGGCAGGCGGCCGCCGCGGCGGTGTTCCTCGCGATCACCGCTCTCGTCTTCGTGCTCGCGCCGCGCCTGACCATCCCCCTCGCGTGGAGCCTGGTGATGCTGGGCCTCATCCTCGGTCTGTTCGGCCCGCTCTTCGGCTTCCCCCAATGGCTGGTCGACCTGTCGCCGGTGGCGCAGGCCCCGACGGTGCTCGGCGGCGAGGTCGACCTGCGCGGCCTGTGGTGGCTGCTCGGCGTGACCGTGGTGGGGGTCGGCGGATCCCTCGCGCTCATGCGCCGTCGCGAACTGGTGGCGACGAGCTGATGGGTGCCGACGTCATGAATCACGACGCGGGCGCACCTGAGCGACATCCGGGCATCGAGCCGGCCGAGCAGGCGGCGGCGCTGCTGGCGGCATCCGGGATGCCGCGCATGCAGGCCCGAGTGCTCATGGCCCTCGTCGGCTCGCCCGACGAGGGCTACACGGCGGCCGACCTGGCCGAGCGCCTCGGCGTGTCGGCCGCCGCCGTGTCGGGCGCGGTGCGCAGCCTGCAGACGATGCGCCTCATCCAGCGGCTGTCTCGCCCCGGCGACCGGCGCGACCGCTACGACCTCTCGGACGACGTGTGGGGAGGCGTCATCACCGCGAACGTGCCGCTGTACGCGCAACTCGGCGACCTCATGCACCGCATCGCCGACGCGAACGCCGATGCCCCGGTGTCGGTCGCGCGGGCGCGCGAAAGCGCCGACTTCCTCGCCTTCCTCGCCGCGCGGATGCCGCAGCTCGTCGCCGAGTGGGACGCCCGCGAGCGCGACGGCGGCTGAGCGCTCAGCCTTCGGTGTCGGTGGTGCCCTCGTACAGTCCGATGGAGTTTCCGTCGGGGTCGATGATGACCGCCCACCAGCTCGTCGGCGAGATCGCGGACTTCTCCATCGCGACCGTAGCCCCGGCATCCTTCGCCTTCGCCACCGTCTCATCGATCGAGTCGACTTCGACGTACGAACGCGGCTGCGTGAAGCCTTCGCTGCGCGGCGCGAGTCCGCCGCCCGAGATCTGGTTCGGTGCCTGCCACATCGGATAGCCCTCGAAGCCGGGCATCTCTGCGATCTGCCAGCCGAACAGGCCCGAGTAGAACTCGGCCGCTTTGGCCAGGTCGGTGACCGGGATGTCGATGTGCGTGATGTCGCCGTGGGCCATGTCGCCCTCCTCGTCGTCTTTCCCGCACCGGATGTCGTGCGGGCCGCGGCCAGTTTCGCGCGGGCCGCCGACACCGGCAAGGAGGCGGCTACAACGGCCGACAGCCGCCGCGCGATCAGCGGGTGGCCGCGCCCAGGTGGTCGACCAGCGCGTCGAGCGCGGGGCGCTGACCCTTCACCAGCCGCGGCATCGCGGCATCCGCGGTCATCCATTCGGCCCGGTCGACCTCGGGGAAGCTCTGCGTGCGCCCCGATCGGGGCGGCCACTCCAGCTCGAACTCGCCGAAGTCCAGATCGTCGAGCGCGAGCGCCGCACCGTCGGCGACGAACACCGTCACGCGCTTGCCCGACGAATACGGATACGTCCCGAGCTCGGCGTATGGACCGTCGGGCGCGTCGATCCCGAGCTCTTCGCGGAACTCGCGGCGGGCGGCATCCAGCGCCGACTCGGCGTCGGGATCGAACTCGCCCTTCGGAATCGACCACGCCGCGTCGTCCTTCGCCGCCCAGAACGGGCCGCCCATGTGCGCGAGCAGCACCTCGACCGCGCCGTCGGGCGACAGGCGGTACAGCAGGATGCCGGCACTGTGGACGGGCACGCGGTCGGGCCCCTAGACGAGCCGCTTCTCGGGCGACGTGCCGTACGTGATCTCG
>JAUHVN010000479.1 GCA_030425055.1 Actinomycetes bacterium
CCTCGCGGTAGATCGCCTCGACGGCGGGCCAGTCATCGGGGCGCATCGCGCGGATCAGCGTCACGCGCAGCATCCTCCCTGCCCGCCGGCGCCGTCGGTCGAGCACACGCCGGTCGCCGGCAGCACAAGCTCGACGGATGCCGCCTGCGCATCGCCCGCGATCCACGCCGTCACCGAGCGCACCTGCTCGTACCCGGTAGCGAGCAGGAAGGTCGGCGCCCGGCCGTACGACTTCACGCCCACGACGAAGAACCCCGGCTCGGGATGCTGCAGCTCGCGGTAGCCGTGCGGCTCGACCGTGCCGCACGAGTGGATGTTGGGGTCGATGAGCGGCGCCAGGCGACGCGGCGCCTCGACGATGTCGTCGAGTTCGAGCCGCAGCTCGCGCAGCATGCCGAGGTCGGGCCGGAATCCGGTGGCGCCGACGACGACGTCGGCGGTGTGGGTGACGAGCTCGTCGCCCTGCCGGCCGATCAGCTCGACCGCGCCGTCGACACGGCGTGCACGCACGATCTCGAACCCCTCGATGCGCTCGACGTCACCGCGCGCGACGGCGGCCTCGAGCCGCGAACCGAGCGCGGCGCGGTCAGCGAGCTCGTCGTCCGACGAGCTGGTCACCCGCGCGGCGCGCGTATTGCGGATCAGCCACCGCACCTCGGTGCCGGGCGCTTCCCGCGCAAGGTCGACGAGCGCGAGCAGCGTGTTCGCCGCCGAGTGACCGGCGCCCACGACCGTGACACGACGGCCGGCGAACCGAGCGCGCTCGGCCCCCAGCACGTCGGGCAGCGGACCCGACACGAGGTCGGCAATCTCGTCGCCGCCCAACAGGTCGAGGCCGCTCGAGGTCAGCGGGTTGGGGCTGGTGAAGGTGCCCGAAGCGTCGATCACCGCGCGCGCCGGCAGCTCGTCGATCGCGCCGTCGGCGTCGCGCACCCGGACGACGAATGGCACCGCGGCGCGTCCGCGCGTGCGGGTGCGGTCCATGCCCTCGCGGGCCACCGCGACGACGTCGACGTCGAGCCGCACGACGGCGGCGATCGCGTCGAGGCGCGCGAGCGGCTCGAGGTACTGCTCGACGAGCTCGGCACCGGTGGGTGAGACATCCGGATCGGGATGCCGCCACCCCGCGGCCTCGAGCATGCTCTGGGCGACCGGATCGACGAGATGCCGCCACGGAGTGAACAGCCGCACGTGCCCCCACGCGCGCACGCTCTCGGCGATGCGCGAACCGCGTTCGAGGACGATGACGTCGATCCCCCGCTCGATGAGCTGGGCTGCCGTGACCAGTCCGATCGGACCGGCGCCGATCACAACCACCGGCAGCGCTGTGAGCCGGTCGACCTGCGGTGCGGGCGGGGTGAGTTCGATGAGCGTCACAGGATCCTCCGTATATCGATGAATGTCGATGTTCATTGTGCGGCCATCTATCGAAGTCTGTCAATATCGACTATCTTCGATGCGTGACCACGCTGCTCCCCCTCACCGACGTCTCCGCCGACGCGTGCTGCGCGCCGCTCGTGCGCGAACCCCTCTCGGCCGAAGAGGCCGAGCAGCTCGCCGTCACGATGAAGGCCCTCGCCGACCCGACGCGTCTGCGGCTGCTCTCGATCGTCGCGGCATCCGAGAACACCGAGGCGTGCGTGTGCGACCTCATCGAGCCGGTCGGGCTCAGCCAGCCCACGGTGTCGCATCACCTCAAGATCCTCACCGCCGCGGGCTTCCTCACCCGCAGCAAGCGCGGCACGTGGGCGTATTACGCGCTCGTACCGGGCGCGCTCGACCGCGTCTCGCAGCTGCTGGTCGCGTCGTGATCCGGGGCGTGCGCGCCGTCGCGGGCGAGTTCCTCGGCAGCGCCGGACTCGCTGCGGTCGTCATCGGCTCGGGCATCGCCGCCCAGCGCCTCTCGCCCGGCGACGTCGGACTGCAGCTCTTCGAGAACGCGTTCGCCACCGCGCTCGGGCTCGCGGTGCTCATCCTCATGTTCGCGACGGTGTCGGGCTCGCACTTCAACCCCGCCGT
>JAUHVN010000046.1 GCA_030425055.1 Actinomycetes bacterium
GACGTTCGTGCTGTTCACGACCGGCTTCCTCGACCCCGGCTACCGCCGGTTCATCCAGCGACGGCTGCGCGAGCTGTTCGGCTTCGAGGGCTCGCCGATCGTCATCAACATGCGGGTGCGCGAGCGTCGTCAGCGGTAGCGGCCTGTCGCCCAGATCAGGTGATCCGGCGCACACAGGACGTAGAGCGGTCGAATCAGCCTGTCTTCGCCGGATCACCTGATCTGGCGGGGGCGGATGCTGCAGGGCTGGATGCTGCAGGGCTGGATGCTGCAGGGTTGGATGCTGCAGGGGCGGACGCCGCAGGGGCGGACGCCGCGGGCTACGTGCCGTACAGGGCCGGGCGGACCATCGCCGTGGCATCCGGGGTCGCGAACCCGAACTTCGCGTACATGCCGTGCGCGTCGCCGGTGAACAGGGTCCAGCGGAAGCGCGCGCCGGGGCCTTCGTCGATCATGCGGCGCACGATGGCGGTGCCGATGCCGTGCCCGCGGGCGGCCTCGAGGACGTAGACATCGGCGAGGTACGCGAAACCGGCACCGTCCGACACGGCGCGCGCGAAGCCGATCTGCTCGCCGGTGCCCGAGCGGTAGGCGCCGACGACGCGCCACGCGCTGTCGAGCTGGGTCTCGACGTCGGCGCGCGTGCGCCAGCGGCCCCAGTACGCCTCGGTCGAGAGGAACTCCCACACCCGGTCGCGGTCGATCCGGGCCGGGTCGTCGTCGAGCTCGAAGTCCATTCCGGCATTCTGCCGTGCAGCGGGCCTGCCATGACGATCCACCGGCCACCGCGTGGCCCGGTCCGGACCTCGAACGCCCCCGCGGGACGAAGGTCCCTGGTCGCGTCGCATCCGCGCCCGTACTCTTCGTGTGTGGTCAGACCATAGCCACCGCGGGAGGACACCATGAAGAAGATCGTCGTCGTCGGAGGGGTCGCGGGCGGGGCATCCGTCGCCGCGAGAGCGCGTCGCCTCGATGAGACCGCCGAGATCATCGTGTTCGAGCGGGGCGAGTACGTGTCGTTCGCCAACTGCGGTCTGCCGTACCACATCGGCGAGGTCATCACCGATCGCAGCCGGCTGCTGCTGCAGACGCCCGAGAGCCTCAACGAGTCGCTCGCGATCGACGTGCGTGTCGCCACCGAGGTGCTCGCCGTCGACCCCGCGGCGCGCACGGTGACCGTCCGCGAGGCGCGGACCGGCCGGGAGTACACCGAGTCCTACGACGCGCTCGCCCTGTGCCAGGGCGCCGACCCGCTGCAGCTGCCGCTGCCCGGTGTCGATCTTCCCGGCATCCACGTGCTGCGCAACGTGAGCGACATGGACGGCATCAAGGCGCATCTGGATGCCGCCCTCGCCGCGGCGAAGGAGGAGCGCAGCGCCGTGCGCACCGTCGTCATCGGCGCGGGGTACATCGGTCTCGAGATGGCCGAGAACCTGCGCCACCGCGGTGCGGAGGTGACCGTCGTCGAGCTGAGCGATCAGATCATGCCGCCCCTCGACAAGGAAGTCTCGATCCCGGTCGAGCAGCACCTGCGCGGGCGCGGGGTCGAGCTGATCCTCGAGGCCGCGGCCGCCGCCTTCACGAAGGCCGCCGACGGCACGCTGCGCGTCGAGCTGTCGAACGGGCACACGCTCGACGCCGATCTGGTGATCCTGTCGGCCGGAGTCCGACCGAACACGGCGCTCGCCGAGGCCGCCGGTCTCGAACTCGGGCCACGCGGCGGCATCGTCGTCGACACGCACATGCGCACCTCCGACCCGCACATCTGGGCGGCGGGCGACGCGGTCGAGACGGCGCACACCGTGCTGCCCGGCACGTGGCTCACACCGCTCGCCGGTCCGGCCAACCGCGAGGCGCGCGTCGCGGCCGAGAACATGTGCGGACGCGACACCGAATACACCTCGACGCAGGGCACGTCGATCGTGAAGGTCTTCGACATGACGGCCGGCGGCACGGGGGCCACCGAACGTCAGCTCGAGCGCGCGGGCGTCGGGTTCCGCACGGTGCACGTGCATCCGTCGGGTCACGCCGGCTACTACCCGGGGACGGCGATGATGCACATCAAGGTGCTCTTCTCGCCTGACGACGGCCGGCTGCTGGGCGCGCAGATCGCCGGGTTCGACGGTGTGGACAAGCGGCTCGACGTGTTCGCCACCGCGATACGCCTCGGTGCGACCGTGCACGATCTCGAGACGCTCGAGCTCGCGTACGCGCCGCCGTTCGGCTCTGCGAAGGACCCGGTGAACATGGCGGGCTTCGTGGCGACCAACGTCCTGAAGGGCGACCTGCGCCTGTGGTACGCCAAGGACTTCCCGGCCGCGGTCGAGGGTGCGCGCATCATCGACGTGCGCACGCCCGAGGAGTACGACATCTGGCACGTGCCCGGCGCCGAGAACGTGCCGCTGCCGACGATGCGGGATGCCTGCGAGGCGTGGGACCGCGCGACTCCGATCCGCCTGTACTGCGCGGTGGGCTTCCGCAGTTATCTCGCGTACCGCCTCCTGGTGCAGCGCGGGTTCGAGGATGTCGCGACGCTCTCGGGCGGGTCGCACACCTTCCGGTTCTGGCATGACCTCGAACCGGTCGGTGCACCGGCCAAGGCGCCCGAGATCGCGTACGCCGAGGCCGTCGACCTCATCGCGCAGACCCAGGGCTCGGGCGAGCTCGTCGACCTCGACTGCACCGGACTCGCGTGCCCCGGGCCGATCATGAAGCTGTCGAAGAAGATGGACGAGCTCGCCGCCGGTGACGATGTCGTCGTGCACGTGTCCGATCCCGGCTTCGCCGCGGACGGCCCGGCGTGGGCGTCGACGAAGGGGCACGCGCTGCTGTCGATGACGCCCGAGGGCCCCGGCTACGTCGCCACGTTCCGCAAGGGCGGCGCCCAGGCATCCGCGGCCGTCGCACGCCAGAACCTCGACCAGGTGTCGTTCGTCGTCTTCTCGGGCGATCTCGACAAGGTGCTCGCGGCGTTCATCATCGCCAACGGCGCGCTCGCGATGGGCCAGAAGGTCGCGATGTTCTTCACCTTCTGGGGGCTCAACGCGCTGCGCCGCCAGGATCCGCCGGCACACGAGCGCCACCTTGTCGACCGCATGTTCGGCATGATGATGCCCTCGGGGCCCGAGAAGCTGCCGCTGTCGACGATGAACATGGCGGGTATGGGCCCTGCGATGATCAAGAAGGTCATGGAGGACCACTCGGTGCCGAGCCTGCCCGACCTCATGGAGTCGGCGCGGCACGACGGTGCGCGGCTCATCGGCTGCACGATGACGATGGACCTGCTCGGCATCGCCGAGACCGACCTGCTCGAGGGCATCGAACTCGGCGGCGTCGCGACCTTCCTCGGTGAGGCCCAGAAGTCGGGGACGACGCTGTTCATCTGACGCGGGCTCGGCCGGCTCGAGGTGTGTCAGGCTGGAACGGTGGTGAGGATCGAGCCGCTGAACCCGAACGGGCCGCGCCCGCTCGCGCACCGTGATCCGGGCGATGCGTGGGTCGTGGCGGACGACGGTACGCGGTACTGGGGTCGGTTCGGTGCCGCCGGCCTGCTGGCGATCGATGCCGCGGGTCGCGTGCTGTTGCAGCACCGCGTCTCGTGGAGCCACTTCGGCGACACGTGGGCGCTGCCCGGCGGGGCGCGGCACCAGGGCGAGTCGGCATGCGACGGGGCGCTGCGAGAGGCACGCGAAGAGGCCGGCGTCCCGGTCGGCGCGATCCGGCCGCGGCTGACGAGCGTATTCGACCTCGGCTACTGGTCGTACACGACGCTCGTCGGCGACGCGGTCGTGCCGTTCGAGCCCGCGATCACCGACCCCGAGAGCCGCGAGCTGGCGTGGGTGCCGGTCGACGAGGTCGACGCGCGCCCGCTGCATCCGGGCTTCGCGGACAGCTGGCGGATGCTGCGTCCCGAGCTGTCGCGCCGCCCCGCGGTCGTCGTCGATGCCGCGAACGTCGTGGGCTCGGTGCCCGACGGCTGGTGGCGCGATCGCGCCGGCGCGGCCGAGAGGCTGCTGTCGCGACTCGCGACGATCGATCGCGACGGTGTGCCGGCGGCCGTGCTCGACCTGCCCGAGCACACGTGGTTCCCCGAGTGGACGGTCGTGCTCGAGGGGCAGGCGCGCCGCGCGGCCGACGTGGTGACGGATGCCGGAGAGGCGGCATCCGCTGTCCGAGTCGTGCGGGCGCCCGGTGAAGGCGACGACACGATCGCCGCCGAGGCCGCCGCTCTCGTCAACGCCGGACGCGAGGTGACGGTCGTGACCGGCGACCGCGAGCTGGCCGCGCGCGTGACGGACGCCGGCGCCGCCGTGCGCGGCGCCCGCTGGCTGCTCGACCTGCTGCCCGCCTGACAGGCGGCACACACCCACCTCACCGGCACCGCCGAGGGCTTGTGGATGTCCGTGTCCCACTTCCGGTCACTCGCGTCCCACTTCCGGTTGACGCGGGCGCCCGTTGTGAGCAGAAAGCGGGACACGCGGCCCCGCCCGGGGGCGAGCGAGGTCAGGCGCGGCCGCGGAAGCGGTCGATCTCGCGGCGTTCGCGCTTGGTCGGGCGCCCGGCGCCGCGGTCGCGTTGGGCGACGACGGGGGCCGGATCGCGCGGGGGAGTGCGGTCCTCGGCCGCCTCGGCGGCGGGCGCCGCACCGACGCGCTTCGCGATCGGCTTGCGCACGACGAGGATCCGGTCGAAGCCGTGGACCCGCACCCGCAGCTCGTCCCCGACACGCACCGCCTGGGCCGCCTTCACGCGGTCGCCGTTGACGCGCACGTGGCCGGCGCGGCACGCGGTCGTGGCCGCCGAGCGGGTCTTGTAGACGCGGACCGCCCACAGCCAGGCATCCACCCGCACCGAATCGCTCACGGCGCCGCCGTGCGCAGACGGGATTCGCGACCGAGGCCCAGCCGCTCCGAGACGACAACACCGGCCGCGAGCAGGCCCTGGCCCGCGGTGTAGGTGAGCATGACGAGCGGGCTCGTCCAGTCGGGCATCGCGTCGGGCAGGAACAGCCGGAACGCCAGGATCGAGTCGGATGCCAGGAACAGCACGCCGCCCCACACGATGAGCGGATGACAGCGGGATGCCGCGACCGCCGTTCCGCCGAGCACGAGCCCGTAGAGCGCGACCGGCACGAGGAGCCCGCCGAGGTGCGGCCAGAGCACCGCGAGCAGCACGCCGTACCAGACGGCGTAGACCAGCGCCCACGGCGGCACACGCCGCAACGGGACCTCGCGCCAGAACAGCCAGATGTACGCGACGTGGGCGAGGCCGAAGCACAGCAGCATCATCGGCACTTCGGGCATCCCCACGAAGAACGTGCCGGCGCCGTCGCCGAGCCACGAGAAGGCGATCGCGACGTAGAGCAGCGTGAAGGCGAGGGTGGCGGTCAGTCCGCGCGCCGCCCACATCGCGCACAGCGCGAGCACCGGCATGAGGGCGAGCTTCGTGGGCGCGGCGATCTGATCGAACCCGAGGGCGAGCGCCACCACGTGCGCCGCCGAGACGAAGATGTACGGCGAGAACGCGATCCACAGGCGCGGCATGCGGGCTCCTTGCTGTTGCTCGTCGGCGAGTCGGGCGGCCGGTGCCCACCATCGTCCCACGGCGGCGGTCGCGCGCGTTGCGCGAGGGCGCGAGCCGCGCGTCGGTCAAGCGAGTGCTCCTGTTCGATGCATCCGCTCCGCCCATAGTCGGCGCAGTCGCACCGAACAGGAGCACTCGCGCTCGCGGGCCCCGTTCAGCCGGCGAGGTCGAGCGAGACGATCACCCGCTCGGGCTTCGGGCGCGCGACCTCGCGGAACCCCGCCGCGAGGAACGTCGACACGACGCCGGTGAACAGGCTGTTCGCGCTGCGGCGCGGCGACTGGTCGGGGTCGATCGGGTACGCCTCGATCACGCGGGCGCCGTGTGAGCGCGCGTGATCGACCGCGGCGTCGAGCAGCCTTGCGTTGAGCCCCTCGCCGCGATGTTCACGGCGCACCACGAAGCACGTCATCGCCCACACGCTCGGGTCGTCCCACGCCTCCTCGCTGTTCGGTGCGAACGCCTTGGTGCGCGCGAGTCGCACCTGCGCGGTGCGGGGGCCGACGCGCACCCAGCCCACCGCTTCGCCGTCGACGTACGCGATGAGTGCGGGGGCGACGGATGCCTCGAGCTCGGCGCGCAGCATCCCCTCGCGTTCGTCGCGGGTCGAGCCGTTGAACTCGGCGTTCGTGATCGTCCACCACTGGCACTGGCAGGACGCGCCGTCGCCGCCGCCTGTGAGGGCGTGCTCGACATCGTCGGCGCGGTCGACGGTGGCGGGCTCGATCGTGATCGGCATGGCCTCACGGTAGCGCCGGGCGGCGACAGCGGCGAGCGGATCCGCGGATCCGCGGTGCCGTCGGCGCGCCGCCGGGTGCAGGAAGACGGAGATGTGCGAGATGACGGAGCGGTCCGTCGGGTGAGGCATCCGTCATCGTGCACATTTCCGCGATCGTGCACGCGCTCGCGAGGGGGTGCGCGCGTTCGCGGGCGGTTCGGCGAGCGGGTAGGATAGTGGAGTTGTCCGCCGGAAGGCGGATGCTCCGGGATGTGGCGCAGCTTGGTAGCGCACTTGACTGGGGGTCAAGGGGTCGCAGGTTCAAATCCTGTCATCCCGACCGGAACGACCAAGGGCTCGCCGCAGGCGGGCCCTTTGTCGTTGCCGCGAGTGATCACGGGCGGGCCCATCCCGCCGAGGCTCCGCGCGCCGCGCAGTGGCCCACCCGCTCACACCAGGGTCGCCGCCACGAGCAGCACCGCCGCGCTCGCGGTGAGCGACCGCACGGCGTTCGGCCGGCCCCATGCCCGAGACCACCGAGCCCACTCGGTCGCGGTGAAACGACCTGCGTCCGCGGCTGCGAGCGCGTTGTTGAGGGGCACGTTGACGGTGCCGGTGATCAGGAACGTCGCCAGGCCCGCGACGGCGGCACCGAGCGCGAACCATTCTCCGCCGTGCCCGGTGGCGAGCATCACGACGAACGCCGCCGCCGGGGCGAGTACGCCGCCGGCGAGCGAGACGATGAACGGCGCCGGCGCGGTCACATTGATCTGCTGCATGGCCGCCGCCGCAGTGCGCCCATCGAGCCGGTTCAGGCCCGGCATCACGAACGTCCAGAACGCGAGGAACGCGCCGGCGTTGAACGTTGCGAACAGCAGGGATGCCGCGGCGAGGGCGAGCGTGAGCGCGTTCATCGCTGTGCCCCCTCAGTGCGCGTCGCGCCGGCTCTGCCCGCGGCCGCCGAGAGCGCGAACGCGGCGAGGGCGCCGAGAGAGAACAGCGTCCGCACGGTGTTGGGTGTGGTCCAGCCCCTGACCCAGGTCGTCCAGCGGGCCGGGTCGGTGGCATCCGAGTTCCACGTCGCCAGGTCGTTGTTGCGCGGGATGTTCGAGATCGCCGTGACGGCGAGCGCGGCGACGTCGAGCGCGGTGCCGGCCGCCGCCCACGCTGCCGCGCGACGACCGCGCCGGACGCCCGTCACGGTGGCCAGCGCGCCGAGTGCGATGCCCCCGAACAGGGATGCCGCGAAAGGCCGAGGCGCGGAGCGGTTGATGGCCTGCATGGCCTCGACGCCGGTGGTGACGTCGACGTCGGCCAGCGCCGGCATGACGAAGGTCGAGAAGGCGCGGAAGGCGCCGCCGTTGATTCCGGCGACGGTCGCCGCCGCCGCGGTCGCTGCTGCATGTGTTGTCATCATGGCCCCAGTCCACTGCGCGACCGCCACTGGCTGAATGGGTGGATCGCCTGAGAGCATGGCCAGATGTCCAGCGGCTCGATTGTGCTCGATGGTCTGGTCGCCGATCCTGAGGTGTTCGTGCTGCGGTGCTGCCTTGACGACCCGGCCGCGCTGGATCTGCAAGACGCCGGCGCGGTGACGGTGCTCATCGGCGAGCGGGGGCGGGTGCGCATCGACCGCGCCGGCGCCCATGCCGAGATCGGCCCGGGCGATGTGCTCGTGATGACCGGCACCGCGCCCTACCTGCTCAAGACATCGGATGCCGCACCCCTGAGTGCGCGCGTCGACGCCCAGCATCGCTGCCACACGATCGACGGTCGTCCCCTCAGGGACGAGTGGGCGCTCGGGCTGCGCATGTGGGGGCATCGCGCCGACGCCGACACTCGGATCCTGGTCGCCACCGTCGACGATGAGGCGCTCGCGGTGAGACTGGAGGCGGCCGTCGGGTCGGGACCGCACGTCGTGCCGGGGATGGCGCTGGCTTCGCGGTACGCCGACGCGCTCGCGGCGGAGGCCGACGCGATCCGGCCTCTGGAGGACGGCGTCATGGCGCGGCTCGCCGAACTCGTCGCACTCGAAGCGGCCCGTCGAATCTCCCGGCCGACGCCGATCGACCCCGCGGATCTTCGCATCGACGAGGTTGTGGCGACCGTGCGCGAGAACCTCGGCGCGCCGTGGACGGTCGCCCGCATGGCGAAGGAGGCGACGATGTCGCGCTCGAACTTCAGCGCGCGCTTCACCGCGAGGTTCGGCGATGCACCCGCCGCGGCGCTCGCGCGCTGGCGCATGGACGCGGCGGCGTCGGTGCTGGCGAGCACCGACGACACCGTGGATGCCGTGGCGCGCTCGGTCGGTTACGCCGACGGCTTCGCGTTCTCGGACGCGTTCCAGCGTGTGGTCGGCGTGCGCCCGAGCGCCTTCCGCCGCACTGCATGAGAGGACTCGCGCGCTGCACGTCGACGCCGCGATCGCCCTCGCCGAGCGGTCGATCATGAGGACGTGGCCGTCGTCGATGCGCGCAGCGACGGCCGCGCCGGTCAGCGGACGACGGCGAACCCGGCGTTCCGGCCGACCTTCTCGGTGACGGCCAGGGTGAGCTGCAGGAACCCGAGGGCCTCGAGCTCGTGGGCGCGGGCGAGCGAGCCGGCGTCGAGGCCGACCAGTCCGCCGGCCTGCACCGACGCGATCAGTACCGCCTTGGAATCGGAGTCGTCGCCGGCGACGAGAACGGTCGTCGGCGCATCACCGCTGGCACAGCTGCGCGAAGTCGCGCAGACCATCCTGGCGCGGCTCGACCCGGATGCCGCGGATGCGGCGACGTCGGGGCGGCCGGTGCACCGATCCGTTTGACACGCCTCCCGACCGTGTCGATAGCGTGGGAACGAATAGAGATCGGCGACCGGATCCGACCCCGAGTCGTCCGGCGCCTGCGGAAGGAGCCCGACGGTGACGAGCGACGTGTCCGGATCGCCCACGACTGCCATCGCATCCCGGCCTCTGCGCCGGGGCGGAAGCCCCGGATCGCGTCGCCTCACGGCCATCGGCGCTCTGGTGGCGGCCGGGCTGTTGCTCGCCGCGTGCACGTCGTCGCCGCCCGCCGCGCCCGACCCCTCCGACGCGCCGAGCGACTCCGACTCGGCGGCCACGCCGCAGCCGGCGGCGCTGACCGGTGCCGACATCCAGCAGTGGATCGCGAACGCCGAGTGGTCGTTCGCCGACCGGGGGCTGGCGGAGCCGATCACGCTCGTGTTCGACGACGGCGCGGCGGCCGACGACCTGCTGCGCACCTACGAGATCGGCGACGGGGTCGAGGGCGACGTCGACGGCGACGGCGTGGTCGACCTCGCGGTCCCCGTCTCGCAGCTGGACGGCAACGGCTACCAGGAGCTCTGGTACATCTGGCTCGGCGCGGACGTCGATCCCGACGGCGGCGCCGACGTCCTGGCCACACAGGTCGTCTACCCGATCGCGCGAACGACCCGCTGCGGCGACGTCGTGAATTCCGTCGAGGCGATCGAGAACGGATTCCGCATCGACCAGTCGCTGTGGATGCCGCACGTCGACGACGACCGCGACTGCGCATCCGGTGGCACCGGTGCGCAGGTCCGCGAGGTCACGGTCGTCGACGTCGACGGAGCGGCGTTCCCCCTGCAGACCGCACCGCTCGAGGCGTGGGGTGGCGTCTGCCCCCGTTCGGACTGGCTCGACGGCATCCTCGACGACACCGTGACCGCGCGAGCGGCCCCGCATCCGTCGTCGCCCGAGGTCATCGGCGCCGGCGAGATGGTGTCGCTCTACGAGCTTCCCGAGGCGCCGCTGCTCACCGGCAACGGCGCGCGCTTCTTCGGGTTCCAGCCGGAGGACATGTCGACCGCGGGCGAGCCGCCGGCGACGATGCACTGCGCATTCGCGGGGTGACCGGCGGCGGGACGCGGCACCCGCCATCATGGACTCATGCGCGCGGTCGTGTACGAGCGGTACGGGACACCCGGCGAACTCGAGCTGCGTGACGTGCCGGTTCCGGTGCCGGGGCCGGGTGAGGTGCTGGTCGAGGTGGTCGCGGCATCCGTCAACCTCTCCGACTGGGAGGGCCTGCGCGGCGATCCCGCGTATGCCCGCATGGGAGGGCTGTTCCGGCCCGGCCGCGGTCGGCGCATCCTCGGCACCGACGTCGCCGGGCGCGTCGCGGCAGTCGGCCCCGGCGCGACACGGTTCGCCGTGGGTGACGCCGTCTTCGGCGACATCATGCCGCGCTACGGTGCCTTCGCCGAGTTCGTCGCGGCACCCGAGGCCGTGCTCGCTCCCAAGCCCGCCGGGCTGTCCTTCGCCGAGGCATCCGCCCTGCCGCAGGCGGCCGCGATCGCCTCGTACGCCGTCGGGCTCGCGGAGCCGGGCGAGCGGATGCTGCTCAACGGCGCCGGCGGGGGCTCGGGCAGTCTCGCGATCCAGCTGGCGGCCGCGAAGGGCGTTCATCTCACGGCCGTCGACAACGCGGACAAGCTCGACTTCATGCGCGAGCTCGGAGCCGACGAGGTCATCGACTACCGCCGCGACGATTTCACCCGGCACGGCCCGTTCGACGTGGTCGTCGACATGGTCGCGCGCCGGTCGATCTTCGCGTATCGGCGGGCGCTCGCCCGCGGCGGGCGTTGCGTGGTCGTGGGCGGCACGACGCGCGCCGTGCTGCGGATGCTGACCGTCGGCCCGTTGCTCGGGGCGGTCAGCGGTGCGCGGCTGGGCGTGCTCATCGTGCATCAGGGGCCGGCCGCGTTCCTGCCGGTGGCCGAGCAGGTCGCTCGCGGCGAGGTGACGGTGGTCGTCGACAGTACGTATCCGCTCGACGCCGTGCCGGAGGCGATCGCACGCCACGGCGAGGGCCGGGCGCTCGGCAAGATCGTCATCGTCCCGTGACGGTGGTCGTCGGCGCCGCCGTCGTGGCTGGCGCGGCGGTCTGAGCTCGCGTGAACAGGCCGAGCCCCACCGTCACGGCCAGACCGAAGATGATGAGGCCGTTCGCGCCGTGCAGCAGGCCGGCGACGGGCGCCGAGTACCCCGTGACACCCAGGTACCACTCCAACAGGATGAGCGCGAACAGCACGACGGCCATCCAGATCGCCAGCCGACGCTTCGTGAACGCGGCGATCACCACGGCCGCAAGCCCCGCGATCGGGAAGAAGTAGTACGCGAGCAGGATGTGGATCGTGATGCCGACGCTCTCGGGGAAAGCATCCGGTGCGGTGGTCGCGCTGACAGTCCCGCCCCCGCCAAGGTATGCGAACAGTCCCGCGACGGCGAAGACCATCACCGCCGCCTGCAAGATCGTCGCTCCGGCGATGACCCACCCTGCGATGCGGTACGTCCTGATCATGGCATTCCCCTGTCGTCGAGTCGTGACGGCCGTACGGCGTCTTCCCTAGACGCTAGGAACGACGCCGGCGCCGACGACATCCCGCGAGCCGCAGAACGGCCTGCGGGTATCCGCAATGCGTGCGGCGGATATCCACCGGACAACCGATGGTCGCGCGGGCCATCATGGAAGGACCATGGGAATGCGCGGCACCCGCACGGACGCGCCGACTCCGTCATGGGGGGAGCCGGCTCGCGAGGCGAGCCCGGCTCGCAAGACCATGCTCTGGGGCATGGTCGGAGTCGGCGCCGTCTGGTGGGTGGGCGGCGTCGCGACCACGATCGGCGGGACGGACTGGATCGGCGTCGCCTGGTGGCTGCTCACGGCCGCGAACGTCGTCGGCGCGATCGTCGTGGTCGCTCGTCGTCCGGCGCATCCGTCGGTCGGATGGTTCGCGGCGATCCCCGTCCTGTATGCCGCGTCCGATGCCGTCGCCGCCGTGATGATCGCGGCAGCGGACGGTGGCGTGACGGTCCTCGTCGCGCTCGCAGGGTTCGCGCGGGCTGAGCTCGGCATAGTCGTCTCGGTCGCCCTCGCGCGGGTCGTCGGCCTCTTCGCGACGGGCAGGCCCGATCGTTTGTGGCAGCTTGCGGTGCTGCGAAGCGCCTGGGCGCTTACCGCGGTCCCGATCGTCGTCCTGCTGACGACCCCTGAGATCCCGGCGTCATGGTGGGAGAGTCAGGGGATCGGCATCCCGAATCCGTTCTTCCTCGGCCTCGTCGCGATCGATCCTGTGATCTCGGCGTCTGTTCAAGACAACGTCGGCGCTCTCGCACTGCTCCTCGCGCTGGTCGTGCTGGTGCTGCGCTATCGCACGGCGCCCGCGGATGTGCGCCGGCCCA
>JAUHVN010000480.1 GCA_030425055.1 Actinomycetes bacterium
ATGTTCTTCGAGGCGCTCGACCGCAAGATGAAGCCCGTCATCGAGTCGACGTCGGGGATCCGCGGGACGGATGCCTGACCTCGCCGACCGGACGGTGCTGATCGCGGGTGCGACCAGCGCCAGCGGACTCGCCGCCGCCCGTGCCCTGGCAGACGCCGGGGCACGGGTGATCGCGGTCGGCCGGGATGCGGGAAAGCTCGCCGAGCTCGCGGCGGAGGTGCCCGGCATCCGTACGGAGACCGCCGACCTGACCGATCAGGCCGATGTCGCTGCGCTCGCCGAGCGCGTGCACTCCGACGGTGGCGCCGTCGACGGCGTGCTGCACCTCGTGGGCGGCTGGCGAGGCGGCGGGGGCCTCGCAGGGCAGACCGAGGACGACTACCGGTTCCTCGAGGGCTCGCTCACCGTGCTGCGCCACGTCAGCCGTGCGTTCGACGACGACCTGAAGGCGTCGCCGGCGGGTCGCCTGGCGATCGTCTCGTCGACGTCGGTCATGCGCCCCCTCGCGGGCGGTGCCAACTACGCGGCCCTCAAGGCCGCCGCCGAGGCGTGGACCCGCGCCGTCGCCCAGGGCTTCGCCAAGGCGGCCCGCGATGCGGGCGAGCCGCTGCGCGCGGCATCCGTCGTGTTCCGCGTGAAGGCCCTCGAGGGCCTCGAGCAGCGTCTCGCCGACGCGTACGTCGGACTGTGGGACGCGGATGCCTCAGCGGTCAACGACACGGTGATCGACCTGACGGACTGACGCGGCTCTCGCGTCCTCTCGGCGCCGCGATCGAGGCGGGTCCCTTGCCGCGGCATGCCCGCCTCGCTAGGTTGAGGGGCGATTGCGAGTGGGCAACCGAGGAGACTCCGATGCACCGGGCAAGACCGCTGGCCGTGGTGGCCGCATCCGCATTGCTGCTGGGGGCGGCGGTCGCACTGCCGGCCACCGCCGCGCAGGCCGCGAAACCCGATCGATCCGTGCTGCAGGGCAGCCTCGAGACCGTGGCCGCCGGCGGACAGCCGGGCGGGTGGGACGGCTGGCGAGTCGAAGCCCGGATGACCGGCATCCCGGCACCGGTCGCGACCGACACCGCCGACGCCGACGGAGACTTCGATCTGCGGGTGACGGTGCCGATCCCCGCCGACGGGTTCCTCTCGATCACGGCGCGACCGCCGCTCGGCGGACCTCTGGCGTCGACGGCGACACTGATGTCGGCGCTCGTCGAGATCCCCAAGCACCGACAGGTCGTCGTCAACGAGCGCACGACGGTCGCCGCCGCGTGGTCGATGGCGCAGTTCGTCTCCGACGCCGGCATCGACGGACCGACGCCGGGCCTGCGCAACTCGGCCGCGATGGCGGCCAACCTCGCGGACCCGCGCACCGGCGAGATCGGCGGCGTGCTGGGCAGCTCGCCCAACGGCGACGAGACCTCGACGGTCGCGGCGTTCGGCTCGGTCTCGGCCGCGCTCGCCGCGTGCGTCACCGGTCTCACCGGAGCCTGTGCCGAGCTCATCGACATCGCCGGCGAGGCGCAGGACCCCGCGGTGCCCGCCGACGCCTTCCGCGCGCTCGCCGAGATCGCGCGCAACCCGGGTGTCGCCGACCCGCTGCGCCTGTACGAGCTGTCGACGCGCGTGACGCTCGCCGACGGCGACGTTCTCCCCCACGCGCCCGCGGCCTGGACGCTCGCGGTGCGCTTCGACGGCGACGGGAAGTCGCTCTCGGGTCCGGGCAACCTCGCGATCGACCACGAGGGCAACATCTGGATCAACAACAACTACCACTACCGCCCGCTCACCCATACGTGCGGGTCGAACGAGATCTTCCGGTTCTCGCCGACCGGTGACTTCTCGTGGTTCAAGGGCGGCGGGCTGTCGGGTTCGGGCTTCGGAATCGAGCTCGACACCGCGACCGGGCTGCTGTGGGTGTCGAACTACGGCTTCGCCGCGCCCGGATGCCCGACGCCGATCCAGCCGCCGCATGACTCGGTCTCGCTGTTCTCGACGCTCGACGAGACG
>JAUHVN010000047.1 GCA_030425055.1 Actinomycetes bacterium
CAGCACCGTGTTCGGGGCCCAGAACGCGCCCACCAGGTTCTTCCCCTCGGCGGTGTTGATGCCGGTCTTGCCGCCGACGGCGGCGTCGACCATGCCGAGCACCGTGGTGGGCACCTGTACGACCGCGACGCCGCGCAGCCACGTCGCGGCGACGAACCCCGCGAGGTCGGTGACCGCTCCCCCGCCGAAGCCGACGACCGCGTCGGTGCGCGTGAAGTCGGCCTGCCCCATGACCTGCCAGCAGAACGCCGCGACCTCGACCCGCTTGCCCTGCTCGGCGTCGGGGATCTCGGCGAGCAGAACCTCGCGATCACCGAGGAGGGCTGACCGCAGCGACTCGGCCTGCGCCGCGAGCGTCGGCGGGTGCACGATCAGCACCTTGCGGGCCGCGGCGGGCAGGGACTCGCCGAGCTGCGAGAGGATGCCTCGGCCCACGCGGATCTCGTAGCCGGCGTCGCCGGTGACGGGGATGACGGTGGTCTCGGTCATGCATCCTCCTGGGACGGGGTGCGCGCCCACGCCGTGATGGCGTCGACGACGCCCTGCAGCGGGCCGTGCGACGTGTCGAACACGACGTCGGCGAGTTCGCGGTAGATCGGCCCGCGCTCGGTCATGATCGCGGTCCAGCGTGCCATGGGGTCGGCGTCGTTGAGCAGCGGCCGGTTCGTGCCGCGGACGCGGGATGCCACCACGCGCGGCTCGACCGTCAGCAGGACGACGCGATGGTCGGCCAGCGCCGCACGGGTCTGCGGGTCGAGCACCGCACCCCCGCCGAGCGAGACGACACCTGCGGTGGCGAGACCCGTCGCGACGGCGTCGCGCTCGAGCGCCCGGAACGCGGCCTCACCCTGCTCGGCGAAGATGTCCTCGATCGGTCCGTGCTCGCGCACGATCGCCTTGTCCGAGTCGTAGAACGGCACGTCGAGGGCCTTGGCGACACGTCGGCCGACGCTCGTCTTGCCCGCGCCCATCGGGCCGATCAGCACGATCGGGTCAGTGGGCGAGGTCATGCTCGGCGAGCGCCGGGTCACTGTCGGCGGCCGACCGCAGCGTGGCGGGGATCGCCGCGAGGTACGACTCGATGTTGCGACGGGTCTCGGCGACGCTGTCGCCGCCGAACTTCTCGAGCACGACGTCGGCGAGCACGAGCGCGGTCATCGCCTCGGCCACGACGCCGGCGGCGGGCACCGCGCAGACATCGGAGCGCTGGTGGTGCGCGGTCGCCGAGTCGCCGGATGCCACATCCACCGTGCGCAGCGCGCGCGGCACGGTGGCGATCGGCTTCATGCCGGCCCGAACGCGCAGCACCGTGCCGGTCGACATGCCGCCTTCGGTTCCGCCGGCGCGGTCGCTTGATCGCGTGATGCCGGAGTCGGAGACGAACAGCTCGTCGTGCGCGGCCGAGCCGCGGCGGCGCGTGGTCGCGAACCCGTCGCCGACCTCGACGCCCTTGATGGCCTGGATGCTCATGAGGGCCTGGGCGAGCTTGCCGTCGAGGCGGCGGTCCCAGTGCACGTGCGAGCCGAGGCCGGGCGGAAGCCCGTAGGCGAGCACCTCGACGATGCCGCCGAGGGTGTCGCCGTCCTTGCGGGCGTCGTCGACCTCGGCCACCATGCGCGCGGACGTCTCGGCGTCGAAGCAGCGGAGGTCGTCGGCATCCAGCGCGTCGACGTCGTCGGGGCCGGGAAGCGCGGCGCCGTCGGGAACCTGCACGGGCCCGATCGAGACGGTGTGGCTCACGAGGCGGATGCCGAGCTCGGCGAGGAACGCGCGGGCGACCGCGCCGAGGGCCACGCGGGCGGCGGTCTCGCGCGCGCTCGCGCGCTCGAGGATCGGCCGCGCCTCGTCGAAGTCGTACTTCTGCATGCCGACTAGGTCGGCGTGGCCTGGACGCGGCCGCGTGAGTGCGGCGCCGCGGCCGCGCGACATGGCGGTCAGCTCGATCGGGTCGGGGCTCATGACCTCGACCCACTTCGGCCACTCGGTGTTGCCGATGCGCAGGGCGACGGGGCTGCCGAGACTCAGTCCATGGCGCACGCCGCCCGAGATGCTGAGCTCGTCCTCTTCGAACTTCATGCGCGAGCCGCGGCCGTAGCCGAGCTTGCGACGAGCGAGATCGGCCTGGATGGCGGCACGCGAGACGGGCACGCCCGAGGGCAGGCCTTCCATGATGGCGATGAGTTCCGGGCCGTGCGATTCGCCGGCGGTGAGCACGCGGAGCATCCCGCTAGTCTCCCATGAGCGCCGACCGCATCGCGGACAGCACCGTCTCCTCGTCGTCCAGCGGCTCGTCGGCGGTGCCCGTCGTGAAGACGCGCACCTGACGGACGGCCTGGTGCAGCAGCATCCCGAGACCCGACACCGCGTTGCCGCCGCTGCGGCTCCACGACTCGGCGAGCGGAGTCGGCCACGTGCCGTACACGACGTCGATCAGCAGGCCTCCGCAGCCCGCCAGGCGCCGCGCGGCTTCGTCGTCGAGCCGGGCATCGCCGGGCAGCGCCGCGATCGTGACCGGGACGTCGGTCGTCGCGCCGTCGAGCGGAATGGGCCGCACGTCGATGTCGTAGTGGCGTCCGAGGCCCACGAGCGCGCCCGCGGCCTCGGGGCGTCGCAGGGCGACCTCGACGACGCGTGCGCCGAGTTCGGCGAGCGCGACCAGCGCGGACGTCGCCGTGGCGCCGCCGCCGATGAGGCGCGCGGTCGACAGTCCGCGCACACTCTCGTCGTGGAGCGCGTCGACCAGGCCGCCGACATCGGTGTTGAACCCCTTCGGCCCGTCGGCGTCGAGCAGCAGGGTGTTCACCGCGCCCGTGGCGCGCGCGTGGAGATCGTGCTCAACCGCAGCGGCGTGTGCGACGCCTTTGAGGGGCATCGTGAGCGACAGCCCGCGCCAGCTCTCGTCGAGCTCGTCCAGCCGGGCCCGGAAGCGCGAGACGCCGACACGGCGGCGCCCGTACGACCAGTCCAGTCCGAGCACGCCGTACGCGGCGGCATGCAGCTGGGGCGAGCGACTGTGGGCGATGGGGTCCCCCCACACCGCGAGCCGATCGGCCGTGCTGCTCAGCACCCGGAGTCCGGGTTGTCGTTGCACCACGCGATCCACTGCTGACGCGCGCGTTCGTGCTCGGCGAGCGTCGAGGTGAAGATCGTCTCGCCGGTGTCGAGGTTCACGGTCACGAAGTACAGCCAGGGTCCGTCCGCCGGGTGCATCGCGGCATCGATCGCCATGTCTCCGGGGTTCGAGATCGGTCCGATCGGCAGTCCGGTGTGGACGTACGTGTTCCACGGGTTGTCGTCGTACTGCGCTTCGGCCGACGTGCTGACCGAGCCTTCGTGCATCTCGCCGTAGCCGTACTGTGCGGTCGAGTCCATCTGCAGCAGGCCGAAGGTCTCCTGGTTGTTCGGATCGAGGCGATTCTCGATGACGCGCGAGACCTTGTAGAAGTCCTGCTCGAACCGGGCCTCGCGCTGAATGATCGACGCGACGGTGAGCACGCGCTGACGGTCCTCTGCGGGCACGCCTGCGTCGTCGAGCGACGTGACCGTGCGATCGACCATGCGGCGGATGACGTCGGAGGCCGTGACGCCCGGATCGAACTCGTACATCGCCGGGAACAGCCAGCCTTCGAGCGTGTCGGCTTCGACCCCGTAGTCGGACGGGTTCGCGGCGGCGGCCTGGAAGTCCTCGAGCGGCAGGCCGAGCCCCTCGGCGAGGATCGGGAGCGTCTGGTCGACGGTGAGCCCTTCGCGCACGAGGGCCGAGTTCTCGAGCTTGTTGGCGGGATCCATGATCGCCTCGAGCGCAGCGGCCGAGGTCATCTGCTGCTGCAGCTGGAAGACCCCGGGCACGAACGGGGGGTTCTGACCGGTGTCGACGAGGTACTCGTAGAAGGCTTCGGGGGTCTTGGTGACACCGGCTTCGTACAGCGTCTGCGAGATCGACTGGCCGGTGTCGCCCGACACGACCGTCACGAGCGCCTCGCCGTTCGCCATGCCCGCCTCGTAGTCCTTGGGCTCCTCCCAGCCCATGACCTCGCGGATCTGCTCCTCGTACGTGTTCCAGACCCACAGGGTGCCGACCGCGATGCCGCCGAAGATCAGCAGCACCACTCCGAGGGCGATCCAGCCGCCGATGCGCCGGCGCCGCCGGCTGCGCTCCTCGGGAACGTAGCCGAGGTCGTCGGTCGTGCTGTCGCCCGAGAAGAGGTCGTCGAGGGTGGCGGTCGACGTGGCGGTCGACTCCCGCGCGGGTGCTTCCACGGTCGCCGTCCGGCCGCGGCGCGCCCCGGGCGCGCCGGACTCGCCGCTGAAGCGCCAGTCGTCGGATGCCGCGACCTCGGACGCCGGCTCGGCGGGGAGCGCGGCGGCCGCCGCGACCGGCTCGGACTGGGTCGGCGCCACGGCGGGTGCCGCCGATGCGGCCGCCTGCCGCGCGGCGGCTTCGCGCGCGGCCCGTCGGGAGGTCGGCGGGGGTGCGTCGCCCGAGTCTGCGGCCGGGGCGGAGGCCGATGGCGTGGTCGCCGCGGCATCCGGCGTATTCGGGGTGCGTGCGGCCGGGGTGTCGTCCGTCACGGGCGACGTCTGCCCGCGGCGGTCGGGATCGGGGAGCTTGCCGAACAGATCCGCGAACGGATCATCGGAGGTGGGTTCGGGCATGTCAGGTGGGCTCCAGGGGGACGGGCGTTCCGGGCGGCCGCCCCGTGCCTTTCTCGACATCGAGTGCCTGCTGAAGCAGCATCATGGCGGCGACCTGGTCAACAATGCTACGAGACTCTCGCTGTGACCTGCCCGAATCCCGCAGTGCGGTGTGCGCGGTCACCGTGCTCAGCCGCTCGTCGACGAGGCGCACCGGCAGTCCGGATGCCGCCGCGAGGGCCTGTGCGAACTCGCGCGCATCCGTCGTCGAGGGGGTGTCGTCGCCTTTGAGGTTGATGGGCAGGCCGACCAGGATCTCGAACGCCTCGAGCTCGGCCGCGATCGCGACGATCCGGCTGATCGACGCATCGTCTCTCGGCACGGTCTCGACCGGCGTCGCGATCATTCCATGCGGATCGCTCCGGGCGACGCCGACGCGGGCGCGCCCGACGTCGATCCCCAGGCGCGTACCGCGACGCAGGCCCGTCACGAGGCGAGCGCGTCCTTCACCGCTTGCAGCGCGGCCGGCAGGGCCGATGCGTCGGTGCCGCCGCCCTGTGCGACGTCGTCGCGGCCGCCGCCACCGCCGCCGAGCACCCCGGCCGCGGTCTTCGCAAGAGCACCGGCCTTCGCGCCGGCATCCCGCGCTCCCTGGCCGGTCGCGACGATGACCGTCGCACGGCCACCCGACTCGGCACCCAGCGCGACGACGGCGTCCTGACCGACGCGCTCGCGCACCTGGAGGGCCAGTGAGCGGACATCGTCGGCGGACGCCGATCCGAGCGATGCGGCGACGACCCGGTACGCGCCCACGCTCACCGCTTCGGCGGCCAGGGCGGGCACGCGCTCGGTCAGCGACGCCGACTCGAGCGCGGCGATCTTCTTCTCGGCCGCCTTCAGGCTCGCCGTCAGCTCGGCGATGCGAGCCGGAAGCTGCTCACGCGGTGTCTTGAGCGTCGTCGACAGCTGCGACACGATCGCGCGCTCGGCGGCCATCGACCGGAAGGCGTCGAGCCCCACGAGCGCCTCGACGCGGCGGTTCCCGGCGCCGACCGACGACTCCGACACGAGGTTCACGAGGCCCACCTCGGCGCTCGTCGACACGTGGGTGCCACCGCACAGCTCGCGCGACCACGGGCCGCCGATGTCGACCATGCGCACGGTGTCGCCGTACTTCTCGCCGAACAGCGCCATCGCGCCGAGCTCCTTGGCCTCGTCCAGCGGCAGCACGCGCGTGGTCACCTCGAGGTTGTCGCGGACCGCGTTGTTGGCGATCTCCTCGATCTCGGTGCGCGTGGCATCCGAGAGGGCCTGCGTCCACGAGAAGTCGAACCGCAGGTAGCCGGCGCGGTTCAGCGACCCGGCCTGGGTCGCCGAGGTGCCGAGCGTGTCGCGCAGCGCGGCGTGGACGAGGTGCGTCGCGGAGTGGGCCTGACGGGCCGCCCGACGGTTGACCGCATCGACGACCGACGTCGCCGGCTGCCCGACGCCGACCTCGCCCTCGGTCACCTCGACCGTGTGGCTGATGAGGCCCGGCACCGGCTTCTGCACGTCGAGGACGTCGAGCGTGAAGCCCGGGCCGGTGATGATGCCCTTGTCGGCGACCTGGCCGCCGGACTCGGCGTACAGCGCCGTCTCGGCGAGGATGACCTCGGCGATCGTCCCCTGGGGCGCACGGTCGGCCGGATGCCCGTCGACGAGGATCCCGAGCACCGTCGACTCGGTCTCGAGGTCGGTGAAGCCCGTGAACGCCGTCTCGCCCTTCGCGCGCAGATCGCGGTAGACGCTGTGGTCGGCGATCGCGCGCTTGCGCGACTTCGCGTCGGCCTTGGCGCGGTCGCGCTGCTCCTTCATGAGCGTGTCGAATGCGGCGCGGTCGACGCTCAGGCCCGCCTCTTCGGCGATCTCGAGGGTGAGGTCGATCGGGAAGCCGTACGTGTCGTGCAGCAGGAACGCCTCGGACCCGGCGATCGTGGTGCCGCCCGCCTTCTTGGTGTCGGCGACCGCGAGGTCGAGGATCGTCGACCCCGACGCGAGGGTGCGCAGGAACGTCTCCTCCTCGGCGAACGCGTACTGGCTGATGCGCGCCCAGTCGTCGACGACGACCGGGTAGGCACTGGCCATCGCGTCCCGCGATGCCGTGAACAGCTCGGGGAACGTGGGTCCGTCGACGCCCAGCAGGCGCATCGCGCGGACCGAGCGGCGCATCAGGCGGCGCAGGATGTAGCCGCGGCCCTCGTTCGACGGCGTCACGCCGTCGGAGAGCAGCATGAGCGAGGATCGGATGTGGTCGGCGATGACGCGGAAGCGCACGTCGTCCTCGTGCTCGGCGCCGTAGCGGCGTCCCGACAGCGCGACGGCGCGATCGAGCACCGGTCGCACCTGGTCGGTCTCGTACATGTTGTCGACGCCCTGCTTGATGAACGCGACGCGCTCGAGACCCATGCCGGTGTCGATGTTCTTCGCGGGCAGCTCGCCGACGATGTCGAAGTCGATCTTCGAGCGGACGTTCGTGATCGCGTACTGCATGAACACGAGGTTCCAGATCTCGGTGAAGCGGTTGTCGTCGACCGCGGGGCCGCCGTCGCGGCCGTACGCGGGACCGCGGTCGAAGTAGATCTCCGAGCAGGGACCGGCAGGGCCCGGCTGACCGGTCGACCAGTAGTTGTCCTCGCGACCCAGTCGCTGGATGCGCTCCTCCGGCAGCCCGGCGATGCGCTTCCAGAGCCCGGCGGCCTCGTCGTCGTCCTCGTAGACGGTGACCCACAGATCGCGCTCGGCGAAACCCAGCCCGCCGTCGGCCTCGGATCCGGTGAGGAGGTCCCACGCGTAGGTGATCGCACCCTCTTTGAAGTAGTCGCCGAACGACCAGTTGCCGAGCATCTGGAAGAACGTGCCGTGCCGCGCGGTGTGGCCGACCTCTTCGATGTCGTTCGTGCGGATGCACTTCTGCACGTCGGCTGCCCGCGCGTACGGCGCGGGCACGACACCGGTCAGGTACGGGATGAAGGGCACCATGCCGGCGATCGTGAACAGGATCGAGGGATCGTCGCTGACCAGCGACGCCGACGGCACGATGACGTGGTCGTTCTTCTCGAAGTAATCCAGGTACCGGCGTGCGATCTCCGCGGTCTTCATGCGTGTGGGGTTCCTCGTCGGGCAGGCATTCGCGGGCCCGGTGCGGGCCCGTCGCTCGGATTCGGGGTCAGTCGGTGGACTTCGCGGCCTTCTCGGCGGCGGCGGCCGCATCCGCTGCGGCCCCCTTCACCTCGTCGACGATGTCGGAGAAGCGCGCCTCCTGCTCGCGGTAGGCGTCGCCGATGCGATCGGTGAACGCCGAGATCCGGGCGTCCACCTCGGCGAGCACTTCGCGTCCGCGAGGGTCTTTGTTGACGTAGTGGGCCGCGACGAAACCGGCACCGATGCCCACGACGAACCACAGCACGTTCTTCATGCCCCCATCGTAGGCGGAAACGACGAAGGGCGCCGGGGTGACCCCGGCGCCCTTCGCGTGCTGCAGAGCGAGAACGTCGCCGTTAGCGCGCCGCGTAGTACTCGACGACGAGCTGGACGTCGCAGACCACGGGCACCTCGGCGCGCTTGGGGCGACGCACGAGGCGGGACTGGAGCGTCGAGAGGTCGACCTCGAGGTAGCCGGGAACGGGCGGCAGCACGTCGGCGTGACCACCGGCGGCGGCGACCTGGAAGGGCTCGGTGCCCTCGCTGCGCTCCTTGACGTGGATGAGCTGGCCCGGCTTCACGCGGAACGACGGGCGGTCGACAAGCTGGCCGTCGACGAGGATGTGGCGGTGCACGACGAGCTGGCGCGCCTGCGCGGTGGTGCGGGCGAAGCCCGACCGGAGCACGAGGGCGTCCAGGCGCATCTCGAGCAGCTCGACGAGGTTCTCACCCGTCAGGCCGTCCTTGCGGCGGGCCTCGTTGAACGTGTTGCGCATCTGCTTCTCGCGGATGCCGTACTGCTCGCGCAGACGCTGCTTCTCGCGGAGGCGGACGGCGTAGTCGCTGTCGGCCTTGCGCTTGGTGCGACCGTGCTCGCCGGGAGCGTAGGGGCGCTTCTCGAGGTAACGTGCGGCCTTCGGGGTCAGAGCGACGCCGAGCGCGCGGGACAGACGGACCTTGCGGCGGTCCTGGGACTTCGTGGTCACGAAGTGATCCTTCCGATGACGTGGCCGCGCATCTCGCGGCTCACGGACGTATCTCCCTCTCCTCGCCCTGTCCGGACTGCACGCCGGGGCACGCCGGAAGGTGGTCAGGAAGTGAGGGGATGCCCGAAAACTCGGTTTCGAGCCGATCCAGTCTAGCAGACGGCCCCTGCGGGCTCAGTCTCCGCCGAGGATGCGGCGGATCTTCTCGACGCGCGCCGCGATGTCGCGCTCGATGCCCCGCGACGTCGGCTCGTAGTAGCGCTTGCCGTCGAGTTCGTCGGGAAGATACTGCTGGGTCGCGACGCCGACCTCGAGGTCGTGCGGATACACGTAGCCCTTGCCGTGCCCGAGGCGCTTCGCACCCGGATAGTGCGCGTCGCGCAGGTGGGTCGGTACCCGGCCGAATCCCCCGGCACGCACATCGGCGATCGCCCGGTCAATGGCCACGTAGGCGGCGTTCGACTTGGCCGTCGTCGCGAGGTAGGCGGTCGCCTCGGCGAGGGGGATGCGCCCCTCCGGCATCCCGATGAACTGCACCGCGTCGGCTGCGGCGACCGCGATCGTCAGCGCCTGGGGGTCGGCGAGCCCGATGTCCTCCGCCGCCGAGATGATCAGCCGGCGCGCGATGAACCGGGGATCCTCCCCCGCCTCGACCATGCGCGCCAGGTAGTGCATCGCGGCGTCGACGTCCGAGCCCCGGATCGACTTGATGAACGCGCTGATGACGTCGTAATGCTCGTCGCCCTGACGGTCGTAGCGCAGCAGGGCGCGATCGACGGCCTGCGCCACGTGATCGGCCGTCACGACCGGCGCGCTGTCGGCATCGTCAGCCGGTTCGGCCAAGCCGGCGGCGACCTCGAGCGCGGTCAACGCCCGACGGGCGTCTCCGGAGGCCAATCGCACGAGCGCGTCGCGGGCACCGGCGTCGAGCGCGACGGCGCCGTCGAGGCCGCGGGCGTCGGTCACCGCGCGGTCGAGTAGCATCCCGAGCTCGTCGTCCGTGAGCGGCTGAAGCGTCAGCAGGAGGGAGCGCGAGAGCAGCGGCGAGATCACCGAGAAGGACGGGTTCTCGGTGGTGGCGGCGATGAGCACCACCCAGCCGTTCTCGACACCCGGCAGGAGCGCGTCCTGCTGCGCCTTCGAGAATCGATGGATCTCGTCGAGGAACAGGATCGTCGACTGCCCGTAGAGATCGCGCTGGGTCAATGCCTCCTGCATCACCTCGCGCACATCCCGCACACCGGCGGTCACGGCGGACAGTTCGACGAAGCGCCGACCCGACGAACGGGCGATCGCCTGCGCGAGTGTCGTCTTGCCCGTTCCGGGCGGACCCCACAGGATGACGGATGCCGCGGTGCGCGAAGCATCCGGATCGGCGAGCGCGACCAGCGGGGAGCCGGGCCTGAGCAGATGCGCCTGTCCGGCGACCTCATCGAGAGACGACGGCCGCATGCGGACGGGCAGCGGAGTCTGGCCCTGGAACAGCGCGGCGGAGGTCACGACGACAAGGCTAGCCGCGGGATCGGACCCGCGCGTTTGGAACCGCCCGCCCGCAGTGCATAGGATCAACGCGGCCCGGCGGCGACCGGGCGAGGGAGGTGCCGTGGCCACCGGCGGGAAAGATCGCAGCGCGCGAGAGGCGCGTGAGCGGGCGCGTGCGTACGAGGCGCGGCGCGACTTCCATGCGTCGCAGGAGCGGCGCCGTGTCCGCGACAACTGGATCGCGGGCATCGTCGGCGGAGTGCTGATCATCGCGCTGTTCGGCTCGCAGTACGCGTACTTCGCGCTGGGCCCGGGTGCTCCGACGCCCGCACCCACGTCGACCCCGACGCCGACGCCGGTCGACACGATCACGCCGACCCCCGAGCCGTCGCCCACCGGCACATCGTCGCCCACCCCGTCGCCGACCTCCTGACGACGCGCGCTCGGCGCAGCGCACGTGCCTTTCCGGCTCCGGACGCGGAAGCCGTGCGTACTAGGCTGTCATCGTCCATCCCCCACAGTGCGGCGCGCGCCGCGATGAGGTGCATCCCGTGACTGCCGCAGCAGAGTCCGCCGCTTCCCCGACCCCCGACGAGCCCTGGGGCCGCGTCGACGACGACGGCACCGTGTCCGTGCGCGAAGCCGACGGCTGGCGCGTGGTCGGTCAGTTCCCCGACGGCACGCCGGAGGAGGCGCTCGCCTACTTCGAGCGCAAGTACGCCGACCTCGCCGCCGAGGTGGGCCTGCTCGAGGTGCGGCACCGTCGCGGCGGCGCTTCGCCGTCGGACCTGCGCAAAGCAGCCCGCGCGGTGAGCGAGAAGCTCACGGATGCCGCCGCGGTCGGCGATCTCGCCGATCTGCAGGCTCGTGTGGACGCGCTGGGCACCGAGCTCGCAGAGGCGTCGGCCGAGGAGGCCGCGGCGAACAAGCAGGCTGTCGACGACGCGCTGCGCGAGCGCATCGCGATCGTCGAGAAGGCCGAGGCGCTCGCCGCGAAGGACCCCAAGTCCGTGCAGTGGAAGCAGGCATCGGCAGAGCTCAGCGACCTGTTCGCGCAGTGGCAGTCCCACCAGCAGAACGGCCCTCGCCTGCCCAAGGCCGCCTCGCAGGACCTGTGGAAGAGGTTCCGCGACGCGCGGGCCACGGTGGACCGGCACCGTCGCGCCTTCTACGCCGAGCTCGACGAAGCCCACAAGACGGTGCGCGATCGCAAGGCCAAGCTCGTCGAGAAGGCCGAGGCGCTCGCGCCGAAGGGCGAGGACGGCATCGGCGCCTACCGCGAGCTTCTCGACCAGTGGAAGCAGGCGGGCCGCGCCGGCAAGAAGGCCGACGACGCGCTGTGGGCGCGATTCAAGGCCGCCGGCGACGCGCTGTACGCCGCACGCGGCGAGCGGGAGGCCGCCGAGGTCGAGGCATCCCGCGAGAAGATCGAGGCCAAGCGCGAGCTGCTGGTCGAAGCCAAGACGATCGCCGACGAGCCGTCCATCTCGGCGGCGCGCTCCGCGCTCACCCGCATCCAGCGGAAGTGGGACGAGATCGGCCGGGTGTTCCCGCGCGACACCGAGCGGTCCCTCGACGACGAGCTGCGCAAGATCGAGCAGGCACTGCGCTCGCGCGAGGACGCGGACTGGAAGCGCAACGACCCGCGGACGAAGGCGCGTGCCGACGACATGACGCGTCAGCTGACCGATGCGATCGCGAAGCTCGAAGACGAGGTCGCGGCTGCGAAGAAGTCGGGCGACAAGAAGGCGATCGCCGCGGCGCAGGAGGCGCTCGACGCCCGCAAGGCGTGGCTCACCGCCCTCGGCGGCTGACTCCTCCCCCGCATCCGCCGGCGCGGCGATTGTCCACAGGCGCCGTCCTCGGGCGAATCGGCCGAGGCGGATGCGGCATCCTTCGGGGATGGGATCCCCGTTCCTCTACTACGTCGAAGACCGCCTGTCGCTGGCCGAACTGAGCGCGGCCCGGCTCGACGGCGACGTCGTCGAGCTCGGTGACGCGTACATCCCCGCCGACGCGGTCGAGACGCCCGCGCTGCGGGCGGGTTCGCTGCG
>JAUHVN010000048.1 GCA_030425055.1 Actinomycetes bacterium
CCAGCTGCAGGTGGTCGCCGACCGCGCCGGCGCGGCGATCTACGCCCCTGAGCCCGGCAACGGCGTCGGCGACCCCGTCAAGGTCGCGCGCGACGGCGTCGAGGTCGCGCGTCGCCAGCAGCACGATGTCGTCATCATCGACACCGCGGGCCGCCTCGGCGTCGACGCCGAGCTGATGAAGCAGGCCGCCGACATCCGCAAGGCCACCGATCCCGACGAGGTGCTCTTCGTCATCGACGCGATGATCGGCCAGGATGCCGTCAACACGGCGAAGGCGTTCCAGGACGGCGTCGACTTCACCGGCGTCGTGCTCTCGAAGCTCGACGGCGACGCGCGCGGTGGCGCGGCCCTCTCGGTAGCCAGTGTCACCGGCCGGCCGATCATCTACGCGTCCACGGGTGAGGGCCTCGACGACCTCGAGGCGTTCCACCCCGACCGCATGGCCAGCCGCATCCTCGATCTCGGTGACATCCTCACCCTCATCGAGCAGGCGCAGCAGGCGTTCGACGAGGCCGAGGCGCTCAAGGTCGCCGAGAAGATCGCCACCGAGCAGTTCACGCTCGAGGACTTCCTCGACCAGATGCAGCAGCTCAAGAAGATGGGCTCGATGAAGAAGATGCTCGGCATGCTGCCGGGCATGGGCCAGATGAAGCAGCAGATCGACGACTTCGACGAGCGCGAGATCGATCGCACCGAGGCGATCATCCGCTCGATGACGCCCGGCGAGCGCCGCAACCCCAAGGTGCTCAACGGCTCGCGCCGTCTGCGCATCGCGCGGGGCTCGGGCATGACCGTCACCGACGTCAACCAGCTCGTGCAGCGGTTCGACCAGGCGGCCAAGATGATGAAGACCGTCGCCAAGGGCGGCGTGCCCAACATCCCGGGCATGGGTCCGGTGCCGGGCGCCGGTCGGCCGGGCGCGTCTGCAAAGCGCGGCGCGAAGGGCAAGAAGAAGAGCGCGGGCTCGCGGTCGGGCAACCCCGCGAAGCGGGCCGCCGAGAACGCGGGCATCGCCGCCGCGGCCGCCGAGCAGCCCACCGGTTCGGGCTTCGGCCTGGGAGCCGGTGCCGGCCCCGCGGGCGGAACGCCGAGCGCCGAGGACCTCGCCGAGCTGCAGCGGATGCTCGGCCGGGGCTGACGGATCAGCGGATGCCGCGTCCGAACAGGATCAGCGGAGTGCGCGCCGCATACGCGCGGTACTCGTCGCCGAAGGCGGCCAGCAGGTAGCGCTGCTCGACGTGGGCCTTGACGACGAGCACGGCGCACAGCGCCGCCCACACGACGACGAGCTCCACCCGCGCGCGCCACAGCACCCATCCCGCGGCCCCGACGAGGATGCCCAGGTAGATCGGGTTGCGCGTCACGCGGTAGATGCCGCCGGTGCGCAGCGGTGCGCCCGCGCGTGGTGCCACCCACGGCACGAGATCGCGGCCGAGCACCGCGATGCCGGCGGCCGCGACGGCGAGGCCGACCAGTCCCAGGACGACGGCCACCGTGGTGATCCACACCGCCGACCACAGCGGCGGTCCGGGTAGCAGCAGGAGCAGCAGCAGCGCGAACTGCGCGATCACCAGCGCATCGGCGCGGCGCACTCTCAGCCCCCCAGCGACGCGAGGTGGTCGCGCAGCGTCGGCCCGGCGCGGAACTCGCGCACCAGGTGGCGGACGACTTCGCGCAGGTCGCCGTCGGCGGCATCCGCGACGACGAGCTGTCGCGCATAGCTGGCGCCGTCGGTGAGGATCCGCTCGATCCCGCCGAGCTCGCGCGAGCAGCCGAGCTCGACGGCGATGCCCCGCACCTGCTCGAGCGTTTCGCGCAGGTGGTCGCGCACGGGACGCTGCGTGCCCGCGCGATCGACGATGACGGTGGCTTCGAGGCCGTACCGCGCGGCCCGCCACTTGTTCTCGCGGACGAACCAGGGCTGGATCGTGGGAAGGGGGCGTCCTTCGTCGAGCTCGCGCGAGAAGTGCTCGACGAGCGACTGCACGAGCGCCGCGACCGCCGCGAGCTCGGGCAGGGTCGACATGCCGTCGCACGCGCGCACCTCCACCGTGCCCCACCGGGGAGCCGGCCGGATGTCCCACCGCACCTCGGTGGCGTCGGCCATGACCCCGGTGCGCACCATGTCGTCGAGGTACGACTCGAACTGGGCCCATGTCTCGAGGGGCCACGGCAGCCCGGCGGTCGGCAGCTGCTGGAAGACGAGAGCCCGGTTCGAGGCGTAGCCGGTGCGCTCGCCCGCCCAGAACGGGCTCGATGCCGACAGCGCCTGCAGGTGGGGGAGGTAGACGCTCAGGGCGTTGACGATCGGCAGGACCTTGTCGACGTCGTCGACGCCGACGTGCACGTGGATGCCCCAGATCATCATGTTGCGACCCCACCACTGCGTGCGGTCGATGAGCGCGTGATAGCGGGTCTTGTCGGTGACCTCCTGCGTGAACCACTGCGCGAAGGGATGACTGCCCGCGCAGAGCAGATCGATGTCGAGCGGGTCGGTCACGGTGCGCACGGCGGCGATGGCATCCGCGATGTCGTGCACCGCGTCGGCCACGGTGGCCCCGACACCGCTGGTGACCTCGACCGTGTTGGTCAGCAGCTCGCCGGTCACCGTGAAGGGTGCCGCCGCCGTCGACTCTTCGAGCGCCGCGAGCACCTCGGGCGCGCGCGGGACCAGCTCGCCCCCGCGGTCGGCGAGCATGACCTCCCACTCCAGGCCGACCGATGAGCGGGCGGATGTCGCGAACGGCACCGTCATCCGCACAGTCTGGCACGCAGGTCCGCGGCGGCGGTGGTTCGCGGGCGTGTCTCGGATCTGGCAGAATAGAGGGTCGTACGCAGCGCTCGACCCTCTATCCGGCGCCGCGACCATCCCAGAGCTCCCGCCGGGTGTGCACCCCACGCTCCAGGCGACGTTCAACCCGCTTCCACACATCAGGAGAATCGTGGCTGTCAAGATCCGCCTCAAGCGCCTCGGCAAGATCCGTGCGCCCTACTACCGCATCGTCGTCGCCGACTCGCGCACCAAGCGCGACGGTCGTGTCATCGAAGAGATCGGCAAGTACCACCCCACCGAGCAGCCCTCGTTCATCGAGGTCGACTCCGACCGCGCGCAGTACTGGCTCGGCGTCGGCGCCCAGCCGACCGAGCAGGTGCTCGCCATCCTCAAGCTCACGGGCGACTGGGGTCGCTTCCAGGGCGACGAGAACGCCGTCTCGACGGTGAAGACCCCCGAGGGCAAGGCCGAGTTCGTCGCCGACACCGCGAAGAAGTCGGTCGTCAAGCCCAAGGCCGACAAGCCCGCCGAGCCGGCCGCCGAGGCTGAGGCGCCCGCCGACGAGGCGCCCGCCGCCGACGCCGAGCCCGCAGAGTAATCCGTTGCTGGCCACCGCACTCGAGCACGTCGTCAAGGGGATCGTCGACCATCCCGATGACGTCCGCATCGACTCGGCCTCGTCGTCGCGCGGCGACGTGCTCGAGATCCACGTGCACCCGGATGACCGGGGTCGCGTGATCGGGCGCGGTGGCCGCACGGCGAAGGCGCTGCGCACCCTCATCAGCGCGCTCGCGGACGGGCGGCGCGTTCGCGTCGACGTCGCGGACGACTGATGGCGGTCGCGAAGAAGCCCGCCGGTTCACCCGCCACGACGGGCCGCTCGCGGACGCAGCTGCGCGTCGGGCGCCTGGTCAAGGCCCACGGCCTCAAGGGTGCGCTCAAACTCGAGCTGTACACCGACGATCCCGACGGCCGGTTCGTGCCGGGCGCCGAATTCACCCTGCAGGTCCCCGAGTCCTCGCCCTGGCACGGCAAGACGCTCACGGTGCGCGAGTTCAAGTGGATGAACTCGCACCCGGTCGCGTTCTTCGACGGCGTCGACGACCGTACCGAGGCCGAGAGCCTCGTGCGGGCGATCCTGTGGATCGACCAGGACGTGCAGGCGGCGCCCGCCGAAGAGGATGCCTGGTACGACCACCAGCTCGTCGGCCTCGACGTCGTCCGTGACGGCGAGAGCGTGGGACGGGTCGTCCGGGTCGATCATCTCCCCGCGCAGGACCTCCTCATCGTCAAGGCGGGCGCGCGCGAGGTGCTGGTGCCCTTCGTCAAGGCCATCGTCCCCGAGGTCGATCTCGCGGGTGGACGTGTCCTGGTGACGCCGCCGACCGGACTGTTCGAGGACGTCCCGGCGGCCGACGACGACGAGCCCGAACCCGAGGCCGACACCGCGGAGGACTGACTTGCGCACTTCGGCTCGCTCGGCCTCCTCGGCACACCGCATCGACGTCGTCTCGATCTTCCCCGCGTTCTTCGACGTGCTCGAAGTGTCGCTGCTCGGCAAGGCGCGCGAACGCGGTCTGCTCGACATCCGCGTGCACGACCTGCGCGACTGGACGCACGACCGCCACCGCACCGTCGACGACACGCCGTACGGCGGCGGTGCCGGCATGGTGATGAAACCCGAGCCGTGGGGCGCCGCCATCGACGCGGTCGTCGCGGATGCCGCCGAGCCGCCGGTCTTCGTGTTCCCGACCCCGGCCGGCCGCCCGTTCACGCAGCGCACGGCGCGGGCGCTCGCGGCCGAACCCCACCTCTTCTTCGGATGCGGCCGCTACGAGGGCATCGACGAGAGGGTGTTCGACTACGCGGCATCCGTCGGCCGCGTCGAGCTGCTGAGCCTCGGCGACTACGTGCTCAACGGCGGTGAGGTCGCCGCGATGGCGATGATCGAGGCCGTCGGCCGACTCATCCCGGGTGTCGTGGGCAACCCCGACAGCCTTGCCGAGGAATCGCACGAGGACGGGCTGCTGGAGCATCCGTCGTACACCAAGCCCGCTTCCTGGCGCGGGCTCGACGTGCCCGACGTGCTGCTGAGCGGGCACCACGGCGAGATCGCCGCGTGGCGCGCACGGCAGAGCGAGCAGCGCACGCGCGAGCGCCGACCCGACCTGCTCTCCTGACACATCCCCGTCACGCGCTCCCGATAGGGTGATATCCCCTCGGAAGGGATCCTCGATGCACACCTGGCCCGGTTCGCCATACCCCCTCGGGGCGACGTTCGACGGCAGTGGCACCAACTTCGCGCTGTTCAGCGAAGGTGCGACACGCGTCGAGCTGTGCCTCTTCGGCGAGCGTGGCGCCGAGACCCGCGTCGAGCTCGTCGAGGCCGATGCGTACGTGTGGCACGTGTACATCCCGAACGCGCAACCCGGCCAGCGCTATGGATATCGCGTGCACGGGCCGTACGATCCCTCGAACGGTCAGCGCTTCAACCCCAACAAGCTGCTGCTCGACCCGTACGCGAAAGCCGTCGAGGGACAGGTCGCGTGGGGCCAGTCGGTGTTCGGCTACGAGTTCGGCAAGCCGGATTCCCGCAACGACGACGACTCCGCGACCGCCATGATGAAGGGCGTCGTCATCAACCCGTTCTTCGACTGGGCGGGCGACCGGCAGCCGAAGACGCCGCTGGCGGAGAGCCTCATCTACGAGGCGCACGTCAAGGGACTCACGAAGCTGCATCCCGCCGTGCCGAAGGAGATCCGCGGCACCTACAGCGCGATCGCCCACCCCGCGATCATCGAGCACCTGAAAAAGCTCGGCGTGACCGCGATCGAGCTCATGCCGGTGCACCAGTTCGTCAACGACTCCGTCCTGCAGGAGAAGGGGCTGTCGAACTACTGGGGGTACAACACGATCTCGTTCCTCGCCCCGCAGAACACCTACGCGTCGACCGGTCAGCGCGGCGAGCAGGTGCAGGAGTTCAAGGGGATGGTGCGCGCCCTGCACGCGGCGGGTATCGAGGTGATCCTCGACGTCGTCTACAACCACACCGCGGAGGGCAATCATCTCGGGCCCACGCTCTCGATGCGCGGCATCGACAACGCCGCCTACTACCGCCTCGAAGACGACGACCGCCGCTACTACACCGACTACACCGGCACCGGGAACAGCCTCAACGTCGGCAACCCGCACGCGCTGCAGCTCATCATGGACTCGCTTCGCTACTGGGTTCTCGAGATGCACGTCGACGGCTTCCGGTTCGACCTCGCCTCGGCATTGGCCCGCGAGTTCTACGACGTCGACAGACTGGCGACGTTCTTCGAACTCGTGCAGCAGGACCCCGTGGTCTCGCAGGTCAAGCTCATCGCCGAACCGTGGGACGTCGGTCCCGGCGGCTACCAGGTCGGCAACTTCCCGCCGCAGTGGACCGAGTGGAACGGCAAGTACCGCGACACGGTGCGCGACTTCTGGCGCGGCGAGCCCCAGGCGCTCGGCGAGTTCGCGTCGCGCCTGACCGGCTCCGCCGACCTGTACGAGCACTCCGGGCGCCGGCCGGTGGCATCCATCAACTTCGTGACCGCCCACGACGGCTTCACGCTGCGCGATCTCGTGTCGTACAACGAGAAGCACAACCTCGCCAACGGCGAGGACGGCAACGACGGCGAGTCGCACAACCGCAGCTACAACCACGGCGTCGAAGGACCCACCGACGATCCGGCCGTGCTCACGCTGCGCGCGCGCCAGCAGCGGAACTTCATCGCGACGCTCATGCTGTCACAGGGTGTGCCGATGCTTTCGCACGGCGACGAGCTCGGCCGGACCCAGAGCGGCAACAACAACGGCTACGCGCAGGACAACGAGACCACGTGGATCGACTGGGATGCGGCAGACCAGCCGCTGCTCGAGTTCACCGCCGCGCTCGCGCGTCTGCGGCGCGAGCACCCCACCTTCCGGCGTCGCCGGTTCTTCATCGGCCGTCCCGTGCGCCGGGAAGAGGGGGCGCCCGTCCCCGACATCGTCTGGATCCGTCCGGACGGCTCGCAGATGCAGCCCGAGGATTGGGACTCGGGCTTCGGCCGGGCGATCGGCGTATTCCTGAACGGCTCGGGGATCCGTGAGCGCGACCGCCGCGGCGAGCACATCGTCGACCGTCACTTCGTCGTGCTGTTCAACGCCGGCGACGAAGAGGTCGACTTCGTGCTTCCCGCCGTCGACTTCAGCCCCAGCTGGGACGTCCTCGTCGACACGTCGGGGGTGCTCGCGGGGACGGAGACGATCCGCCCGGGCGCATCCGTCGCGGTCGGGGCCAAAGCGCTGGTCGTCATGCGCGAGCACACCGTGCCGGAGACCGATCCCGACCACTCGGTCGCCGCATCCCTCGCCGTCATCACCGGCGCCATCCAGATCGACGAGGTTCCCTCGGCGGCACCCAAGACGGAGGCGACCTGAACCGATGGCCCGGTATCCCGCCTCGACCTATCGCCTGCAGATCCGGGCTGACTTCGACCTGGATGCCGCAACGGCGGTGCTCGACCACCTGCACCGCCTCGGTGCCGACTGGGTCTACCTGTCTCCCATCCTGACGGCCACGACGGGGTCGGACCACGGCTACGACGTCGTGGACCCGACCGCCGTCGACCCCGCACGCGGCGGAGCGGACGCCCTGCGGCGCCTCGCCGACGCCGCGCACGCGAAGGGCATGGGCGTGCTCGTCGACATCGTGCCGAACCACATGGGCGTGGCCGCACCCGAGCAGAACGCGTGGTGGTGGGACGTCCTCCGTCGCGGGCGGGCCTCGAGGTACGCCGACGCGTTCGACATCGACTGGGATGCCGGTGACGGCCGCGTGCGCCTGCCGCTGCTGGGCGCACCGCTCGACGAGGCGATCGCCGACATCGCGGTCGACGCGCAGGCCGGGGTCGTGCGGTACTTCGACAACGTGCTGCCGCTGGCCGAGGGCGCATCCGCGACCGACGCGACCGCCGCGACCGACGTGCGCGAGGTGCTCGACGCCCAGCACTGGGAGGCCGTCTATTGGCGCGATGAGGCGACGATGCTCAACTACCGTCGGTTCTTCACCGTTACGGGTCTGGCCGGAGTCCGCGTCGAGGAGCACCGCGTGTTCGACGAGACCCATGCCGAGGTGCGGCGCTGGTTCGAGGACGGGCTCGTCGACGGCTTGCGTATCGATCACCCCGACGGGCTCGCCGACCCCGGCGGATACCTCGAGGACCTCGCCGAGGTCACCGACCGCGCCTACGTCGTCGTGGAGAAGATCCTCGAACCCGGCGAGGAGCTCCCGCCGTGGTGGGAGACCGACGGTACGACGGGGTACGACGCGCTCGCCGAGGTCGACCGGGTGCTCACGGATCCCGCGGGGGAGGCGACGCTCGACGCGCTCGACGGTCGGCTGCGCGCCGAGTCCGGACTGCCGCCGCAGCCGAGCTGGCACGAGCTCGTGCACGATCGCAAGCTCGCGAACGCGACCGACGCGCTGCGACCCGAGGTCGCGCGGCTCGCCCGCGCGCTCGCCGATGCGCCGCCGCGGGCCGAGGAGGCGCTCGCCGAGATGCTGGCGTGCTTCCCGGTGTATCGGCCGTACCTGCCGGTCGGTGCGGAGCAGGTCACCGGGGCGGCGGAGGAGGCGTCCGCACGGCGGCCGGACCTCGCGTCCACGATCGGCGCGATCGTGCCGCAGCTGCTCGACCCGGAGTCCGAGGCGTCGCGCCGATTCGCCCAGACCGCCGGTCCGGTGATGGCCAAGGGCGTCGAGGACAGCTCCTTCTATCGATGGACCCGGCTGACATCGCTCACCGAGGTCGGCGGCGACCCCTCGCACTTCGCCATGGAGCCGGGCGCTTTCCATTCGGCGCGAGAGCGACGGCAGTCGGTGTGGCCGCACGCGATGACGACCCTGTCGACGCACGACACGAAGCGCAGCGAGGACGTGCGTGCACGACTCGCGGTGATCAGCGAGCTGCCCGACCGCTGGGCCGACGTCCTGTCGGGCCTGCGCGCCCGTGCGTCGACGGGGAACGGCCCGTTCGATGCGCTCGTCTGGCAGGCCGTCGTCGGAGCGTGGCCGGCCTCGCGTGAGCGTCTGCGCGACTACGCGGTCAAGGCCGCGCGCGAGTCGGCGGAGGCGACGACGTGGATCGCCCCCGACGAGGCGTTCGAGGCCCGCGTCCGAGCGACGGTCGACGCGGCGTTCGACGACCCCGCGACGACCGCGATCCTGGAGGAGTTCGTCGCTGAGATCGCGCCCCACGGCTGGTCGAATGCGTTGTCGGCCAAGCTGCTGCAGCTGACGGGACCCGGCGTGCCCGATGTCTACCAGGGCACCGAGTCGTGGGATCTGTCGCTCGTCGATCCCGACAACCGACGCCCGGTCGACTTCGACGCGCTCGCGGCCGCGCTCGCACGGGTGGATGCCGGCGAGCGACCCGCGCAGGCATCCGGTGATGCCAAGGTGCTCGTCACGTCGCGCGCGCTGCGGCTGCGACGAGACCGGCCCGACCTGTTCACCCGCTACACGCCGATGTGGGCCGTCGGCACGGCCGCCGAGCACGTGATCGCCTACGATCGCGGTGGCGCGCTCGCGGTCGCGACACGCCTGCCCGTGGGGCTGGCGGCATCCGGCGGCTGGGGTGGGACGACACTGCTGCGACACAGCGGCCCGACCGTCGACGTGCTGACAGGGCGGCGGTTCGGCGAGTCCGAGATCCGGCTCGCGGACCTGCTGGCCGATCACCCGGTCGCGCTGCTGGTACCGTTCGACGCGGAGGCGGATCGATGATCGAGGTGTGGGCGCCGCGTGCGCCGCGGGTGCGACTGCGCCGACCGGGGCACGACGATCAGGAGATGTCCGCACGCTCCGACGGCTGGTGGGCGATCGACGTCGCGCTCGGCGACGGCGACGAGTACGGCTTCGTGCTCGGAGACGGCGACGATGCGCGCGCCGACCCCAGATCGCGCCGTCAGCCCCGCGGCGTCCACGACCTCTCGGCGCACGTCGACGACGGTCGCTTCGCGTGGACCGACGGCCACTGGACCGGGCGGCAGCTGGCGGGCGGGATCGTCTATGAGATGCACCTCGGCACCTTCACGCCCGAGGGGACGCTCGATGCGGCGATCGATCGCCTCGATCACCTCGTCGACCTCGGTGTGAGCCACGTCGAGCTGCTGCCCGTCAATGCGTTCAACGGCGAGTGGAACTGGGGCTACGACGGGGTGCTCTGGTACGCCGTCCACGAGGCGTACGGCGGTCCGGACGCCTACCGTCGCTTCGTCGATGCGGCACACGCGCGCGGTCTGGCCGTGATCCAGGACGTCGTGTACAACCACCTCGGTCCCAGCGGCAACCACCTGCCCGAGTTCGGCCCGTATCTGCGCGACGGGTCGCGCAACGACTGGGGTGACAGCCTCGACCTCGATCAGCCCGCCGTGCGGTCGTTCATCATCGACAACGCACTGATGTGGCTGCGCGACTACCACGTCGACGGTCTGCGCCTCGACGCCGTGCATGCTCTGCACGACGACGGGCCGGTCCACATCCTGCAGGCGCTCGCCGAGGCATCCGATGCACTGTCCGCCCAGCTGGGGCGTCCGCTCACGCTCATCGCCGAGTCGGACATGAACGATCCGACCCTCATCCTGCCCCGCGAGGCCGGCGGTTACGGCCTCACCGCGCAGTGGAGCGACGACTGGCATCATGCCGTGCACGTCGCCGCCACCGGCGAGACGGCCGGCTACTACGCCGACTTCGCCGACCCCGAGGCGCTGCCCAAGACCTGGGCCGCCGGCTTCTACCACGACGGCACGTTCTCGTCGTTCCGGGGTCGTGCCCATGGGCGGCCGGTCCCACGCGAAGTGCCGACGTGGCGACTGGTGACGTTCGCGCAGGATCACGACCAGATCGGCAACCGCGCAGCGGGCGACCGGCTCAGCCAGACGCTTCCGTACGGCAGGCTGGCGGTGCTCGCCGTCCTCACCCTGACCGCGCCGGGCACGCCGATGCTGTTCATGGGCGAGGAGTGGGGCGCCTCGACACCGTGGGCGTTCTTCACGTCGCATCCCGAGGACTGGCTCGCCGACGCGGTGCGCACCGGACGTCGCTCGGAGTTCGCGCGCATGGGCTGGGACGAGTCGGTCATCCCCGACCCGCAGGATCCCGAGACCTTCCGCCGTTCGAAGCTCGACTGGCAGGAGTCCACGAGGGGCGATCACGCGCGGCTGCTCGCGCTGTACCGCGACCTCGCTTCGCTGCGCCGACGGATCCCCGAGCTCACCGACCCTGAGAGCGCGCACGCCGCGGGCGTGGTGATGCAGGCGCAGGCCGAGCCCGGCCGACGCGCCTTCCGGCTGTCGCGCGGCGCCGTCGACGTGCTGGTCAACCTGACCGCCGATCCGCTCGACTTCGGCGACGTCGAGGGGGTGCTGCTCGCCACCGACCCCGGCGTCGTGGCCGACGCCGGCACGCTGACGCTGCCCCCCGATTGCGCCGCGGTCGTGCGGACGGCGCGTCACGCGGTCGTTACGTCCGGGTAACCGCTCGGACGCCACCGCGCACCAGACTGGACGAGTCGACCTGGAGGACACCGATGAGGCGAGCGAAGATCGTGGCCACCCTGGGGCCTGCGAGTTCCTCGTACGAGGTCATCGAGGGCCTCGTCCGCGCCGGCATGGACGTCGCGCGCATCAATTGCAGCCACGGCGAGCACGCGGGGCATGAGACGGCGTTCGCGCACGTGCGCCGTGCTGCCGAGGCGACAGGACGTGCCGTGGGGGTCCTCGCGGATCTCCAGGGGCCGAAGATCCGCCTCGGGCGGTTCGCGGACGGACCCCACGAGCTCGCCCCCGGGGATGCGTTCACGATCACGTCCGAGGACGTCGCCGGCACGAAGGAGGTCGTCGGCACGACCTTCCCGGGCCTGGTCACCGACGTCTCGGCCGGCGACACTCTGCTCGTCGACGACGGCAAGGTGCGACTGCGCGTGGTGGAAACCGACGGGGTGCGGGTGCGCACCGAAGTGGTCGTGGGCGGGATGGTGTCGAACAACAAGGGCATCAATCTGCCCGGGGTCGCACTGCGCACGCCCGCGCTCAGCGAGAAGGACGAGATCGACCTGCGATGGGCGCTGCGGCTGGGTGTGGACCTCGTCGCGCTGTCGTTCGTCCGCAGCCCCAAGGACGCTCAGCGGGCGCGCGTGATCATGGCCGAGGAGGGGCGATTCGTGCCGCTCATCGCGAAGATCGAGAAGCCCGAGGCCGTCGAGGGCCTGCAGGAGATCATCGACGCGTTCGACGGCTTGATGATCGCCCGCGGCGATCTCGGCGTCGAACTGCCGATGCAGGCGGTGCCGATCGTGCAGAAGGAGGCGATCGAGAAGTCGAGGCGCTGGGCGAAGCCCGTCATCGTCGCGACCCAGATGCTCGAGTCGATGATCGAGAACGCGGTGCCCACCCGCGCCGAGAC
>JAUHVN010000049.1 GCA_030425055.1 Actinomycetes bacterium
GACGACGACGCGGCGGCCGGAATCGCGCAGACGCGGCACGACTCCAGCGCGCAGAACGGACGACTTGCCCGACCCGCTCGGACCCACCAAGGTGACGATCGCGCCGGACCGAACCCGCGCGACAAGCGCTCCGACGTCGTCGTCGCGCCCGAAGAACCGTTCGGCGTCGTCCACGCCGTACGGTGCCAGTCCAGGGTAGGGACAGTCCGATTCCGTGCTGTCGACTCGATCAATAGGCGCCCCGGGTGGGTCGAGCGCGGGATCCTGCCGAAGGATGTCCAGTTCCAGCTCTCTCAATTCTCGACCGAGATCGATGCCGAGATCCTCGACGAGCCGCGCACGGGCCGAGCGCACGACGGCGGCGGCTTCGGCCTGACGGCCCGCGCGATAGTTGGCGAGGGCGAGTGTGGCCCAGCGGTGCTCCCTCAACGGGGCAATGCGCACCAGTCGCTCGGCGTCGGGAATCACCGCCGCGCCTTCGCCGAGCCGGAGCCGGGCATCGAGAAGCTCCTCTTCGACGTCTGCGCGGATCTCCTTGAGGCGAACGGCCTCGGCGTGTGCAGGAGGCCACTCCAGGACATCGGGGAAGGGATCACCCCTCCACAGTGCGAGAGCGCGGCGATACCCGGCCACCGCGCGGTCGGGAGCCCCCTCGACGCTGTGAGCGCGTGCTCGAGCGATCTCCCGCTCGAAACGCACGACGTCCACGGCATCGTCGGGAACACCGAGGCGATAGCCCGCCCCGATCGTGCGCACGGCGTCACGCCCGAGGCGAGAGCGGATTCGTGCGACCGCGTTCTGGATCTGCTGCTTCCAGGTCGGCGGCGGCTCGGCACCCCAGCAGGCATCCGCGAGCTCATCACGAGGGACGGTCCGTGCTCGCCGGATGACGAGCGCGGACAGGACCACCCTCTCCCGAGGGCTCAGGTCTTGTCCCTCGGTCTCGAGGGGACCGAGTACGCACACGGTCATGTTGGCAGTGTGCGCCGCGCCGCGGGGGTCGTCAACCGCGTCTCACCACGGTCAGCGACACCATGGCCGGGGGCCGTGGGCCGGGCTGCATCTGCAGTTGGATCATGAAGCGGTCGTCGAGGAACACCCAGAATTTGCCGTCGTCCGGAGTGGTGCCTTCGTCCACGGCCGGCATGGTCTCGCCGATCCTCTCGCGGAGCTCGTCCGCCTGCGCGGGGGCGTCGTCGGTCTCGAAGATGACAGACCACATGTCCTTGCCGGTCACGGAGTCGACGAGCTCCCCGTCCGGGAGGGGCACCTCGGCGGGGAAGTCCTCGGCCATTCCGTCGATCTCCCGTACGTTCTCGCCGTTCTCGCCGTAGGCTTCGTCCCAGATCTCGCCCCACGTGACGGCCTCGCTGCTCGCGCTGGGCGCCTGCTCGGCCTGCGACAGGGGTGCATCGCCGGCGGGGGTCGCGCATCCCGAGAGCAGAAGTGCTGCGGCGACCGCGAAGCCGGCGGCGTGGAGTCGGCGGATGCGGCGCGGTGTGGTGTTCACGGTGAACATGATGACGTCCTTTCTCGTGTCGTCGCGAGCGAGCGTCCCGCATCCCGCTATCCGTCCGCTCTTCGCGGTGTCGACCTGAGTCCAGGGTCTCCTCGCGACGTAGGCGGGTCAACGTCAGTCCTTACACGGATACCGAGCGGATAGCGGCGGATGCGGCGGGAATACTGCTGAATGCGAGCGCGATGTCGCGTCGGCGCAGCGCAGACGGTTGAGGTCGTCCGCTGATGTTGTATCTGGACTAGGTTCGGACGCTCTTGTCCGGTAAGTCTCCGAACCGCGGAGGCCGAAGGAAAGGAACGGTCATGGACAGCTACAGCACCTCCGTGGCCGCTCGCCTGGATCAGCACCGGGCGGCGGCCCTGACCCGAGAGGTCGAGATGCGTCGCAGCATCGCCGACCGCGGTGCCGCGATCACGCCGGCGCGCCCCGTCGTCGACGCGGTGCGCGACCTCGGCATCTGGCTTCGAGGACTCGTCACGCCGCGCATCCGGTTCTCGCACTGACGCGTGACGCGACGGTTACGCTGGGGACGTGACCACTCCGCGCGACGACGACGCCCTCACCTGGGACGGCGACGACGATCCGACCCTCGAGGTCGGCGGCGGACCCGACGATTCCGCGACCGAGGCCGAGGCATCCACGACGGATGCTTCGGCCTCGGCGCTGCCCGCGGGGTACACCGCCGTCGGCAAGGGCGCCGACTCGCTGGGCGCGGCGCCCGGCGAGGAGGAGCCGGTGGCGGAGCCCGAGGCATCCGATGCCGAGCCATCGCCCCAAGAGCGCGCGCCGATGGGCAACGCTGCGCTCATCGCGACCGGTGTGCTGGGCGGCGTGTATGCGCTGTGGACGATCGGCTGGATCATCGGCGGCCTGCGCCTGCAGGGGTGGCGGCCGTTCCTCGTGACCGATGCGATGTACCAGGGCAGCCTGTGGCTCGCGATCCTCGCGCCCGCGCTGTGGTTCGGCACGACCTTCCTTCTCACGCGCCAGTCGAAGCCGTGGGTGCGCTTCGCGTGGCTCGCCGCCGGGCTCATCCTGCTCGTGCCCTGGCCCTTCGCCGCGATCGGGGCGGTGGGCCAATGAGCGCGCAGTCGATGGATGCCGCGACGCCGCGCCGCGGCGGGACCCCCACGTGGCTCGTCGCCACGATCAGTGCGCTCGTGGGGCTCTTCTACGCGTACGCCGTCTGGAATGCGATCGGCAACCTCATCGAGTCGGTCGCCTTCTTCGGCGAGAACGGGCTGGCCCTCAACGGCTTGGGCTGGTTCGTCTGGATCTTCGCGGCGGTCTTCCCGCTGCTCGTGTGGGGCGCTGCCTTCGCGCTCGGCTACCGCCGCCCCGCGCACGAACTCCTGCTCATCATGATCGTGGGTCTCGCGCTCGTCGCGGTGTTCTGGCTCAACGTCGTCGCCTTCACGACGCTCAACACCAGCTCGATGGTCGGCTGACCCGGCGTCATCGGTTCGAGGTCGACGGCGCCCCCGCGCTAGGCTGGCACACGGCCCGCCCCCGATGGTGAGCGGCGCGGCATCCTGCACGTCTCCGCGCCTCGACGCGCTCCGCCCCGAAGGACCCACCGTGACGAAGCCCGTCGTCCTCATCGCCGAACAGCTCTCGCCCGCCACGATCGACGCGCTCGGTCCCGACTTCGACGTGCGCAGCGTCGACGGCACCGACCGCCCGGCCCTGCTGGCCGCCCTCGCCGACGCGAACGCGGTGCTCATCCGTTCGGCCACGCGCATCGACGCCGAGGCGATCGCCGCAGCGCCGGTGCTCAAGGTCGTCGCGCGCGCGGGCGTGGGGCTCGACAACGTCGACATCAAGGCGGCGACCGCCGCGGGCGTCATGGTCGTGAACGCACCGACGTCGAACGTCATCTCGGCCGCCGAGCTGACCGTCGGCCACATCCTGAGCCTGGCCCGTCACATCCCCGCCGCGCACGCGTCGCTGGCCGCGGGGGAGTGGAAGCGCAGCTCGTACACCGGCACTGAGCTCTACGAGAAGACCGTCGGCATCGTCGGACTCGGCCGCATCGGCGGCCTCATCGCCGATCGCCTCCGTGCGTTCGGCGTGCGCGTCGTCGGCTTCGACCCGTACGTGACCCCCACGCGCGCCCAGCAGCTGCAGGTCGAGCTGCTGTCGCTGGACGAACTGCTGCGCCAGAGCGATTTCGTCAGCGTGCACATGCCGAAGACGCCCGAGACCACGGGGATGATCGGCGCCGAGCAGTTCGCGATCATGAAGCCCACCGCCTATGTCGTCAACGTCGCACGAGGCGGCCTCATCGACGAGGCTGCGCTGCACGAGGCGCTCAGCGCCGGAACGATCGCGGGCGCCGGACTCGACGTGTTCACGAGCGAGCCCCCCGCCGACGGCGGCACCGCCCAGGCCCTGCTGTCGCTGCCGACCGTCGTCGTCACACCGCACCTCGGAGCATCCACCGACGAGGCGCAGGAGAAGGCGGGCGTCTCGGTCGCGAAGTCGGTCAAGCTCGCGCTCGAGGGCGACCTCGTGCCGGATGCCGTCAACGTCGCGGGCGGGGTCATCGACCCGTTCGTGCGTCCCGGCATCGCGCTGGTCGAGAAGCTCGGCCAGTTCTTCACGGGCCTCGCGCACAGCGCCGTCACGAGCCTCGACATCGAGGTGCGCGGCGAGCTCGCCTCCTACGACGTCAGCGTCTACCGGCTCGCCGCGCTCAAGGGCATCTTCACCAACATCGTCAGCGAGAACGTCTCGTACGTGAACGCTCCGCTGTTCGCCGAGCAGCGCGGCATCGAGACGCGCCTCATCGTCGAGAGCGAGAGCCCGCTCTACCGCAACATCACGGTGCTGCGCGGCACTCTCGCCGACGGCACGGTGCTCACGGTGTCGGGCACGCTCGCCGGCACCCGCATGGTCCCCAAGGTCGTCGGCGTCAACGACTACGAGATCGAGGTGCCGTTCGAGCGCTACCACCTCGTGATGCGGTACGCCGACAAGCCCGGCATCGTCGCGATCTACGGGCAGAAGCTCGGCGACGCGGGCATCAACATCGAAGGACTCCAGGTGGCGCATCCGGATGCCAGCGGTCGAGCCCTCTCGGTGCTGACCGTCGACTCCCGTGTGCCCGACGACCTCGTCGACGAGATGCGCGAAGCGGTTTCGGCCGACCTCTTCGCGCAGATCGAGATCACCGAGCCCTGAGGCCGGGCGCTTCAAGCCTTCGCTGAGCGCTCCACGAGTGCGATGAGGCGGTCCATCTCGGCACCGGTGGGAACGGGCCCCGCGACCCCGCTGCCGTCCAGCGCGCTGTTGTAGTAGAGGCCGTCGCTGACGAGCATCACGAGGTCGTGCTCGACCGGCCCGCCCACGTGCGGACGGATCGCCTCGCTCCAGCGATCGCGCACGGTGCGCAGCGCGGCGGTCGCGGTCGTGTTGCCGGCCTGTGCCAGCCGTGACACGGCGACGAGCACCCGGTCGAGAGGGTCGTTCTCCATCGCCGACGACCGCAGGAAGTACGCGATCGGGCCCTCGGGCGACGCCTCGATCGCGGCGATGTCGTCGTCGACGAGCACGTTCAGCCGATCGATCAAACCCGACTCGAGCGCGTCCTTCGAGCCGAAGTGGTAGAGCAGGCCGCCCTTCGACACGCCGGCCGCTTTCGCCGTGGCATCCATCGTCGCCGCCCGCTCGCCCTGTTCGACCAGCAGAGACTCGAACGCGTCGAGCACGCTCTCGCGGGCGCGGGGAGGTCGGCTCATGGGTCGATGGTAGCCGCCGGGGCAGGGAATACTGCGGAGGCTGTCCGTGTTACTATACCGGCTGGACGGTATAGAAATGATGACACTCACACAGGAACTCCGCATCGCCGACGAGCAGGGCTCGCGGGTCGGCTGGCGCGGCTGGGCGGCGCTGGTCGTGCTGATGCTGCCCGTGCTGCTCGTCTCGGTCGACAACACGGTGCTGAGCTTCGCGCTGCCGCAGATCGCACTCGACCTCGGGCCGTCGGGAACCGAGCAGCTGTGGATCATCGACGCGTATCCGCTCGTCCTCGCCAGCCTGCTGGTCACGATGGGCACCCTCGGCGACCGGTTCGGACGTCGCCGGATGCTGCTCATCGGCGCGACCGGCTTCGCGCTCGTGTCGGCCGCTGCGGCGTTCGCGCCCAGCGCGGTGTGGCTCATCGCCGCCCGCGCGGCCATGGGCGTGTTCGGCGCCATGCTCATGCCGTCGACCCTGTCGCTGCTGCGCAGCATATTCACCGACCGCGACCAGCGCCGCCTCGCGATCGCGATCTGGGCATCGATGTTCTCGGCCGGCGCCGCGCTGGGTCCCATCGTCGGTGGCATCCTGCTCGCCCACTTCGCGTGGGGCTCGGTGTTCCTCATGGCTGTGCCGGTGCTGGTGCCCCTGCTCGTGCTGGCCCCGCTGCTGGTGCCCGAGAGCCGCGACCCGGCGCCCGGCCGCATCGACCCGATCAGCATCGGCCTGTCGCTCGGCGCGCTGGTGCCGATCGTCTACGGCATCAAGGAGGGCGCCGTGCACGGCTTCGGCGTTCCGGTGCTCGCGCTCTTCGCGGTCGGCGTCGCGTTCGGTGCGCTCTTCGTGCGCCGTCAGCTGCGGATGCCGACACCCATGCTCGACATGAGGCTCTTCCGGCGCCGCACCTTCTCGGGCGCGCTGCTGGTCAACCTGCTCAGCGTCATCGCGCTCGTCGGCTTCCTCTTCTTCGTCGCGCAGCACCTGCAGCTCATCGTCGGGCTGTCGCCGATGGAGGCCGGCTTCGCGCTCGTCCCCGGGCTCGCGGCGATGATCCTCGCGGGACTCGCCGTCGTTCCGCTGTCGAAGCGGTTTGCTCCGCGCGTGCTGGTTCCGAGCGGGCTCGTGCTGTCGATCGCGGGCTACGTCACGGTGGCCGTCGCGGCGGGCACCGAGAGCACTCCGGCGATCATTGCCGCCTTCGTCGCGCTCGGTGTGGGCATCGGCATGGCCGAGACGGTGTCGAACGAGCTCATCCTCTCGAGCGCGCCTCCGCACAAGGCGGGCGCGGCGAGCGCGGTCTCCGAGACCGCGTACGAACTGGGCGCCGTCCTCGGCACGGCCGTGCTCGGAGGGCTGCTGACCGCGCTCTACAGGGCAGGACTGACCGTGCCGGCGGGAGTGCCGGCCGGTGCCGCCGAGGCCGCGCGTGAGACGCTCGCAGGGGCCGCGCACGCCGCCGACGCGCTCGGCGGCGCAACGGGTGTCGCGCTGCGCGACGCGGCCGCGCACGCCTTCGACGCCGGCATGATGGTCACCGCCCTCATCGGGGCCGGTCTCGTCGCGATCGCCGCCGTCATCGCGGCCACTACCCTGGGAGAGTCCCGCACCGCGCCGGCAGAGCACTGACCCGGCGCATCCCGACCAAGGAGTGCAATGTCGCGTGTCGTGAAGCTGGCCCTCATCCCCGGTGACGGGATCGGCCCCGAAGTCGTCGCCGAAGCCGAGAAGGTGCTGGATGCCGTGACCGCGGCATCCGAGGTCCGCTTCGACAAGACGACGTTCTCGCTCGGCGCGGCGCGCTACCTCGAGACCGGCGACACCCTCACCGACGACGACCTGGCGGCGATCGCCGCTCACGACGCGATCCTGCTCGGCGCGGTCGGCGGCGTGCCGGGCGACCCGCGGCTCAAGGACGCCAACATCGAGCGTGGCCTGCTGCTGCGCCTGCGCTTCGAGCTCGACCACTACGTCAACCTGCGCCCGTCGAAGCTGTACCCGGGGGCATCCGGACCGCTCGCCGACCCGGGCGAGATCGACTTCGTCGTCGTGCGCGAAGGCACCGAAGGCCCATACGTCGGCAACGGCGGGTCGATCCGGCGCGGCACACCGCACGAGGTCGCCAACGAGACCTCGGTGAACACCGCGTACGGCATCGAGCGGGTCGTGCGCTACGCGTTCGACCTCGCCGAGCGACGCTCGCAGAAGCTCACGCTCGTGCACAAGACCAACGTGCTCGTGCACGCCGGCGGCATGTGGAAGCGGATCGTGGATGCCGTGGCATCCGAGCACCCCGACGTCGCCGTAGACTACCTGCACGTCGATGCGGCCACGATCTTCCTGGTCACCAACCCCGGTCGCTTCGACGTGATCGTCACCGACAACCTCTTCGGCGACATCCTCACGGACCTGGCCGGCGCCGTCACCGGTGGCATCGGCCTCGCCGCTTCGGGCAACATCAACCCCGACGGCGCCTTCCCTTCGATGTTCGAGCCCGTGCACGGTTCGGCGCCCGACATCGCAGGACAGCAGAAGGCCGATCCCACGGCCGCGATCCTCTCGGTCGCCCTGCTGCTCGACCACCTCGGGCTGCGGGACGAGTCCGCTCGCGTCACTCGCGCGGTCGAAGCGGATGTCGCGGAGCGGGGGACCGAGCCCCGAACCACCGCGCAGATCGGCGACGCCATCCGCGCCCGGCTCCAGGCGTAGTCTTGGGGTCAGGCTCAGCGCCGCCGCCCGACAAGCCAGGACGTGACATGACCCTCATCGGCACCGACCCCGACACCGGACTCGACCCGCTCGAGTTCACCGTCTCCCGCAACCTGAACGGCGCATCGCCGGCCCGACGGGCCGAGATCCTCGCCAACCCCGGGTTCGGCACGAACTTCACCGACCACATGGTCGACATCTGCTGGTCGGTCGGCGGCGGATGGCATCGCCCGCGCGTGCAGCCCTACGGCCCGCTGTCGCTCGACCCCGCCGCCGCGGTGCTGCACTACGGCCAGGAGATCTTCGAAGGCATCAAGGCGTACCGCCACGCCGACGGGTCGATCCACACGTTCCGCCCCGACCAGAACGGTCGCCGCCTGCAGCGCTCGGCGCGGCGCCTCGCGCTTCCGGAACTGCCGGTGACGTACTTCATCCAGTCGCTGCGCGAGCTCATCGCGGTCGACGGCGACTGGGTGCCGTCCGGCGAGGACCAGAGCCTCTACCTGCGCCCCTTCATGTTCGCCAAGGAGGCGTTCCTCGGAGTGCGCCCGGCGCACAAGGTCGGCTACTACGTGATCGCCTCGCCCGCCGGCGCCTACTTCAAGGGCGGCGTGCAGCCGGTGTCGATCTGGCTCAGCGAGGACTACGCACGCGCCGGCAAGGGCGGCACGGGTGCCGCCAAGACCGGCGGCAACTACGCCGCGAGCCTGCTGCCGCAGTCGGAGGCGTACGAGAACGAGTGCGACCAGGTCGTCTTCCTCGACCAGGACCGCAACGTCGAAGAGCTCGGCGGCATGAACGTCGTCTTCGTCCACAAGGACGGCACGCTGGTCACGCCCGAGTCTCCGTCGATCCTCGAGGGCATCACGCGCGACTCGATCCTGCAGCTCGCCCGCGACCGCGGCCACAGAGTCGAGGGCCGCGCGGTCTCGCTGACCGAATGGCGCGAAGGCGTGGCATCCGGCGACATCGTCGAGGTGTTCGCGTGCGGCACCGCCGCGGTCGTGACGCCCATCGGGATGCTGAAGGGGTCGGACTTCATCGACGAGCAGCCCACCGGGTCGCTCGCCCTCGAGCTGCGCCAGGAGCTGACCGACATCCAGTACGGCCGCATCGAAGACCGGCATGGCTGGCTCGTCCGCCTCGACGCGTAGGCCGGCCTCGGTCCTGCGGGCGTGTCCCGCATGCGGTGGAGCGTGTCCCACCTCCCGTGGAGCGTGTCCCACAGGCTGTCGCTCGGATGCCCTTCTGTGGCCGAAATCGGGACACGGTGCGTGAGTAGGCTGAGCGCGTGAGGATTGCCCGCTTCAGCCACAACGACGCCATCCGCTACGGGATCGTCGACGAGAGCGACCTGGTCGTGCTCGCCGGCGATCCGATGTTCGCCGGGTTCGACACCACGGGCGAGCGCGTGCCGCTCGCCGACGTCGCGCTGCTGGCGCCGGTCATCCCGCGGTCGAAGATCGTGTGCGTCGGTCGCAACTACCGCGATCACGCCGCCGAGCTCGGCAACGACGTGCCCGAGGCGCCGATGCTGTTCTTCAAGCCGAACACGGCGGTGATCGGTCCGGGAGATGCGATCGTGCTGCCGCCGCAGTCGCAGCGCGTCGACTTCGAAGGTGAGCTTGCGGCGGTGATCGGCCGTATCGCGAAGAACGTGCCGGCCGAGCGCGCCCTCGACCACGTCTTCGGATACACGATCGGCAACGACGTGACCGCGCGCGACCTGCAGAAGACCGACGGGCAGTGGGCGCGGGCGAAGGGGTTCGACACGTTCTGCCCGCTCGGCCCCGCGATCGAGACCGACTTCGATCCGACCGGTGACGCCGTCGTGACGACGCGCGTCAACGGCGAGGTGCGCCAGCAGGGTCCCATCAGCGACATGATCTTCTCGCTCGCCGACGTGATCGCCTACGCTTCGGCAGCGTTCACGCTGCTTCCCGGCGACGTGATCCTCACCGGAACGCCCGCGGGAGTCGGCCCCTTCGTCGCGGGCGACACCGTCGAGGTCGAGATCAGCGGGCTGGGCTTCCTGCGCAATCCGGCACGGGATGCCGCCCCCGCCGGTGTCTGAGAGCCGCGCCGTCGCCGTCGACACGGCGTCCGTCGCGCGCGTCCAGCGCCGCGCCGTCTGGGTGCTCTCGCTCAACCAGGTGCTCGGCGGCCTCGCGTTCGGCGCGACGATCTCGCTCGGGGCCGTGCTCGCCGCCGAGCTGTCGGGCGACGAGTCGTTCTCGGGTCTCGCGGCGGCCGCCGTGACGCTGGGCACCGCCCTCGTGGCGGTGCCGCTCGCGCGCCTCGCTCGCACGCGCGGTCGCCGAGTATCGCTGACGACGGGCATGGCGATCGCGCTCGTCGGGGTGATCCTCGTGGTCACCGCCGTGGCGATCGACGCGTTCGTCCTGCTGCTGATCGCGTTCCTGCTCGTGGGGGCGGCGCAGGCCGCGAACCTGCAGTCGCGGTTCGCCGCCGTCGATCTCGCCACCGACGCGACGCGCGGCCGCGACCTGTCGATCGTCGTGTGGGCCACGACCATCGGCGCCGTCCTCGGCCCGAACTTGACCGGGCCGGGGGAGATCCTCGGCGAGGCGGTCGGGATGCCGCCGCTCACGGGCCCGTACCTGTTCACCGTCGTCGCCCAGCTGGCGGCGATCGTGCTGCTGCTCACCGCGCTGCGCCCCGACCCGCTGCTGCTCGCGCAGCAGGTCGTCGCGTCGACGCCCGTGCAGGCCGGCGCGATCGCACGCGCCGACCACGCCCGCGCGGCGCGATTCGCGATCTTCGCCATCGCCGCCGCCCACGGGGCGATGGTGTCGGTCATGGCGATGACGCCGGTGCACCTGCTGCACCACGGGGCATCCCTCACCATCATCGGATTGACCATCAGCCTGCACATCGCCGGCATGTTCGCCCTCGCACCCGTCTTCGGCATCCTCGCCGACCGGATCGGGCGCGTGCCGACGATCCTCGTCGGGCAGGCGGTGCTCGCCGCAGCCCTCGTGACCGCCTCGTTCGGCCAGGAGTCGACCGTCGCCGTCACCGTTGCGCTCATTCTGCTCGGGCTCGGCTGGAGCGCGTCGACGGTCGCAGGGTCGACCCTGCTGACCGAGGCGTCGTCCGAAGACCACCGCACGCGCCGCCAGGGTGCCAGCGACTTCACGATGAGCATCGTCGGCGCCGCGGGCGCCGTGCTGGCGGGCGTGGTCCTCGGGTGGATCGGCTACGGCGGGCTCGCCCTCGTCGTCTCGGTGCTGGTCGTGGCGACCGTGGTGCTGTCGCCGCTCGGCCGGATCCCGGCGGGGGAGCGACAGCCGCGCAACTAGACTTGTCGGCGATGTCCAGCGCACCCGATCCCCGTACCACCACCGCCTCCGGATCCGACGTCCGCGTGCGGTTCTGCCCCTCGCCGACCGGTCTTCCGCACGTGGGTCTCGTGCGCACCGCCCTGTTCAACTGGGCGTACGCGCGCAACCAGGGCGGCAAGCTCGTGTTCCGCATCGAAGACACGGATGCCGCCCGCGACAGCGAGGAGAGCTACCGCCAGCTGCTCGACGCGCTGCGGTGGCTCGAGATCGACTGGGACGAGGGCGTCGAGGTCGGCGGCCCCCACGCGCCCTACCGCCAGTCGCAGCGGCACGAGATCTACCGCGAGGTGCTCGACAAGCTCGTCGCGGCGGGCGTCGTGTACGAGAGCTATTCGACCGCCGAGGAGATCGACGCGCGCAACGAGGCCAACGGCCGCGCGAAGCAGCTCGGCTACGACAACTTCGACCGCGACCTCACCGACGAGCAGAAGGCGGCGTTCCGCGCCGAGGGTCGCGAGCCTGCGTGGCGACTGCGCGTGCCCGACGAAGACCTCACCTACGTCGACCTCATCCGCGGCGAGGTGACCTTCCCGGCGGGATCCTTCCCCGACTTCGTGGTCGTCCGAGCCGGCGGCATCCCGCTGTACACGTTCGTCAACCCCGTCGACGACGCGCTCATGGGCATCACCCACGTCATCCGCGGCGAAGACCTCATGCCGTCGACGGCGCGTCAGCTCGCGCTCTACCGCGCGCTCATCGAAGCGGGCGTGACCGACTTCGTGCCCCGGTTCGGCCACATGCCTCTCGTGCTGGGCGAGACCGGAAACAAGAAGCTCTCCAAGCGCGACCCCAAGGCCGACCTCTTCCTGCAGCGCGAGAAGGGGTTCATCCACGAGGGCCTGCTCAACTACCTCGCCCTGCTCGGCTGGTCGATCGCCGCCGACCGCGACGTGTTCTCACTCGACGAGCTCGTC
>JAUHVN010000481.1 GCA_030425055.1 Actinomycetes bacterium
CTTCCCCCTCCCTCCGATTCGGTTGTTGTACTGCTCCAGGAGTCCCCGGTAAAGGGCGCTGCGCGTCGCTTCGCGATGGGCGTGCCGCCCACCCTTGACCGGGGACTCCTGGAGCAATTGGACGCTGTCTATCGGAGGGAGGGGGAAGAACTGAGCCAGGTCCTACAGACCCCTGGTGTTCTCCGCCGACCGACCAATCGCGGGTGGTGCTGACTGCGCGGGTGCGGCTCCGATCGCGCCGCCTACACCCGGGAATGACGCACTCACTGACGCGCGAGCTCGCGCGGCCGCGGCGTCCAGCGGCGCGGCCGCGGCCGGCGTCTCGTCGGACTTCTCGTTGGAGGCGGCGAGGGCTGCGTCAACCTCCGTCACGCGAGCCGCGGCCGCGCGTAGTGCGTCGCCGTGAGCGAACGGCTTGGCAAGGGTGGCGTCCGCGTCCACGATGACGGCGCGGGCCTTCGTGATGTTCTGTTCGACCGTCTCGATATGACGAGGGATTGCGAGGGTCTTATTCTCCAGGGTGCGAACGAAACCGACACCCGCGTTGCGCAGTTCATCGACGGGCGCCCGGTTCCCTGACAGGGGGACGCCCTCGAGGGCAACGCGCGCCATGATCTCCACTCGCTGCTGAACGCCCACGATGCGTTCGAGCGACACGGTGACGTCGTGGCCGGCGATGTGGCCGAGGCGGAGAGGTTCGCCGTTGGCGCGGTAGAACGCGGCCTCATTCTGTCGCGCCCAAGCCGCGACGGCGGCAGCCGCATCGGGACGTGTGTCGTAGGTGGTGGAGCCGACCGTCATTCGGAAGGCATCGCCGGCTACGTCGCTGGTGCGTGCGACCGCTTCTTGGAGTTGCCGTATCTGTTGCTCGCCAGACTCGATGGTGTGAAGCGCGCCACTACGGGTGTGCTTCACGGCGCTCTGCGCGCGGTGGAAGGCGGTCTCTTGGCGGCGGAGCTTCTGGTACTCCGAGTCGGCGTTCGCCTTCTCGAGCACGAGCGGATTTCCGCTGGCGAGAGCCTTCGCCTCGGCGGCGGACATCGCCGTGTCGCCGATGTCCTCGATTTCTCGGCTGTCGAGCTTGCCGCGCATGACCTGTGCGATGAAGGTCGCCTTTCGGCCTACGGTCTGCCAGGAGTACGCGTCGAAGCTTCGCTCCACGACGTACCTGTAGATCGCGACTTCGGCGTTCTGGTTGCCCTGCCGGATGCCGCGTCCGTCGCGCTGCTCGAGGTCGGCGGGACGCCAGGGGCAGTCGACGTGGTGCATCGCCACGAGGCGGTTCTGCACGTTGGTGCCGACGCCCATCTTTGCCGTCGACCCGATGAGCACGGCGACGTGCCCGGATCGTGCTGCCTCGAAGAGTCGGCCCTTGGCGTTGTCGTCACGGGCCTCGTGAATGAACCGGATCGCATCGGCTGGCATGCCGCCTTGGATCAGCTTCACCTTCAAGTCGTTGTACGCATCCCAGCGGCGATCGTTGGGGGTGCCGAGGTCGCTGAACACGAGCTGCAGCGACCCTCGGATCGGGCTGGTGCCCCCGGTCTGGTCGCGGTACTCGCGTCCGCGGGTCTCCTCCCAGTGGTGGAGGATGCGAGACGCTACGGCGTCGAGCTTGACCGGTCCCGTCTGCATCGACCCCTCGTCTACAAGTCGAAGGTCGAGCGCGGCCTTGCGACCGTCCGTGGAGATGAGGAGCATGTTGTCCTCATTGGAGCTGACCTGTCGCGAGGCGACGGCCTCGGCGCGGTCTGCGATCGCAGAAATGTAGTCCTCGAGCTCCGGTGTTGGTTGGAGCACGATCGTCTCGACCTCGCGCTTGCCGTCGCTAGGTCGCGGGGCGATGTCGGGGACAGGAAGCTTCAGGTCTTCCGCGGTCTTGACGTCGGCGGCGACGTGCCACATGCGGAGCATCTCGGGCACGTTCTGGAAGCGGGCGAATCGGGTCTTCTGCCGGAAACCACCGGCGG
>JAUHVN010000482.1 GCA_030425055.1 Actinomycetes bacterium
CGCTCGACGGCACGACCGTCGCGCTGCGCCTCGCCGCCGACATCGGGGGGCCGACCGCCTGGTGGCGCCTGACCCACCCGCTCGAGCTCTTCGGCATCGACGGCTGACCGCGGCTCACACGAAGCGGACGGTCTGCTGCAGCCGCGTTCTCGCGTCGAAGACCTCGTTGCCGCCCACCGCGCGGGCGCCGGTGACGCCGCGGCGCAGCACGTCCGACAGCGCGCTGCGCGAGACCACAGCGACCGGCAGGCCGCGCACCTTGCCGAGCTCGGTGATCGGCTGCATCACGTCGTCGTCGGGCAGCACCACGATCGCACCGCCGAAGCGCACCCCCGCCGCGCGGGCCAGCGTCCGCAGCCGCGCGACGAGCGTGGCGACCGGCGCCCCCGAGACGCCGTCGCCGATCAGCTCGCCGCGGCGCACCCGCACCGGACCGCCGAAGTCCTCCGACAGGATGCCGTACAGCCCGCTCGGGCCCAGCACGATGTGGTCGACCTTCGCGTCGGGGTCGGGGTCGCGCCCGCCTGCGGCGACGTCGTGCCACACGGTGTAGCCCATGCCCAGGTCGGCGACCGTGCGCGCCGTCTCCTCCTCGGCGAGCGCGTCGGCGAGCAGTCGCCGCACGTGGTGGGGCGCCGACCGCACCAGCGCCGGGTCGTACGGGTCGTCGAGCGTGACCCCGCGGCCCGCCCACTCGCGGATCAGCGCGAGGTAGCGCTCACGCCGCCATCCCCCGGGATGCCCGTACGAGCGCGCCCGCGGACGCGTGTCGGTGCGCACCGGCGGGGCGCGCCATCCCGACCATTCGGGCGGCTCGTGCGCGCCGAACCCGTGACCGCGATCGTAGGCGGCGCGCGCGTCGGGGGTGCCGACGAGCTCCCACGCGCGCTGCACCTGGACGAACAGCGCCGCATCACCGCCGGTGTCGGGATGCGTCTGGCGCAGTCGCAGCCGGTACGCGCGCCGCAGCTCGTCGGCGTCGACGGTCGGCTCGACACCGAGCACCTCGTACGCCGATGCCGACAGCGGGCTGTCGAACATCCGTCACCGCCTCTCGTTGCGCCGCGCGTAGGCCGCGGCACTCCGACTCGACAATGCCAGCAGGATGAGGATGTCCAGGCCCACCGACACCAGCGCGCCGTTGATCGTGATCTCCTGGTCCTGCACCCACCACGCGACGAACATGCTCGAGATCGAGAGCACCGTGAAGAGCATGACGATCACGCGCGGCCAGTTGTGTCCCAGGTACACGAGGATCGCGAGCACGGCGTTGATGAGCAGCACCGTGCCGCCCGCGGCGATCACGAACCACAGCACGACCCCTTCCTGGCCGGGCGGCGGCGGCTCGAAGTCCGACACCGAGGCGAGGCCGCGCAGGATCGAGTCCCACCCGGCCGCGAAGCCGATGAGCACCACGACGCCCGCGAGCTGACGCAGCAGGATGAGCACCGAGCCCGCGACGGTCGACAGCGGTCGCCGCATCTCGGGGTCGTACTCGACCGGCTGCAGAAGACGCTCGGCGGGCTCGAACGCGGGGCGCTTGTGGGGGTGCTGCGTCATGGCGCCGTCACCACCGCTCGCACGTCGACGATCGGCAGGTCGCCGTCGGTGCGGATGCTGTCGCCGCCGCCGTTGCGGGCGTGATAGCCCGTCGAGAAGTCCTCGATGACCGACACCGCGACGACCGGGTCGGCCTGTGTCACGGTCGCGACGATGTGGTCGCGCTCGACGTCGGTCTCGGCGTCGATGCGATGGGTGATCTGCAGCGTGAACAGCGACAGCCCGACCGAGGTGTCGAACGTGCCGGCCGCGAGCCAGTCGACGCGGTAGCCGCCGGGCAGCAGCCATCCGTCGGGGCACCGCCAGAACCGCACGTGGTGCCGCTGGGCGGGATTGCCGTCGACCTCCTGCTGGTAAGCGAAGTCCTGCTGCCGGCCGAAGAGGAACAGCGGGCTCACCGGCGCT
>JAUHVN010000050.1 GCA_030425055.1 Actinomycetes bacterium
AAGGCCGCCGAGAAGGCGGCGCGCGAGGCTGAGCGCGCCGCGAACGAGGCCGAGCGCGAGCACGGCAAGATCGTCGCGCGGCGCGACACCGCACGGGAGCGCGTCGACCACCTGCGCGAACGCATCGACGACCTGCGGCGAGACCTCGCCCGCCTGGAATCGGACGAGGGCGAAGCCGCTCGGCGGCTCGCCGACCTCGATGCGCAGGAGCAGGCCGCGGCATCCCGTGCGAAAGAAGCTACGCGGCACGCCCAGGCGGCCGCACGCGCCCTGGAGTAGCCCGGCGGCACGAGCCGCCCGCCAGTACGCTGGCCGAATGGAACCGAGCATGCCGTCGCTGCTGGTCATCAGCGCGCTCGCGGTGCTCGCCCCGCTCGCCGCGCGAGGCGTCGGCCGCGTCCTGCGCGTGCCGATCATCGTGTTCGAGCTGCTGCTCGGCATCCTCGTCGGCCCGAGCCTGCTGGGCTGGGTGCAGGAGGGCCCGTTCATCGAGGCGCTGAGCGACTTCGGCCTCGCGCTGCTCTTCTTCATCGCGGGAACCGAGATCCAGGCCAACGCCCTGCGCGGTCGCACCGGTCGCCGCGCGTGGCTCGGATGGCTCATCAGCATCGCCGTCGGAATCGGCATCGGCGTGACCTTCATGTCGGGCGAAGCGGCCGTCATCATGGGCATCGCCCTGGCATCGACGGCGCTGGGCACGCTCATCCCGATCCTGCGCGACGCCGGTGAGCTGCGCACCCCGTTCGGCCTCTCGGTGAGTGCCATCGGCACGGTCGGCGAGTTCGGGCCCCTCGTGGCGATCTCGGTCTTCCTGGGCGGACGCAATCCCGGTGTGTCGACGCTCGTGCTGCTGCTGTTCGCGGTGATCGCCGGCCTCGCCGTCTGGTGGGCGATGAAGACACCGCAGGGCCTGCTGCACGAGTTCGTCGATTCGACGCTGCACACGTCGGGGCAGTTCGCCGTGCGGCTCGTGCTGCTGATCCTCGCCGCGCTCGCGGTGCTGAGCATCGCGCTCGACATCGACATGCTCCTCGGCGCCTTCACGGCCGGCATCCTGTGGAAGCTCATCATGCGCGAGGCCGACGAGCGCACGCGCGAAGCCGTCGACAGCAAGATCGAGGCGGTCGCCTTCGGGTTCCTGGTGCCGATCTTCTTCATCTACACCGGAGTCACGTTCGACCTCGCCGCCCTTCTCGCCGACCCCGTCCTGCTGCTGTTCGTGCCGATCACGCTGGTCGTGCTGCTCATCGTGCGCGGCCTGCCGTCGATGCTCGCCGCGCCACCGGGGGCATCGGTCCGTGAACGGATCGCGGTCATGCTCATGGGGGCGACCGCGCTGCCGATCATCGTCGCGGTCACCGCGATCGGGGTGAGCGAGGGGATCATCCCGACCTCGCACGCCGCCGTGCTGGTGGGGGCCGGCATGCTGTCGGTGCTCTTGTTCCCGCTGATCGCCACCGGCATACGCGGCGACGGTGTGAAGCGCCTCGGCACGAGCCCGGTCGAAGACGACGCCGCCTGAGCGATGTCCGACGCGATCCGCCCGCTGCTCGACGACGCCCGCCGACGGCTCGCGGACGCGCCGCGCGAGGCGATCGGCGTGCTCGTGCAGCCGAGACGGATGCTCGGCATCGCGCGGGCTCCGCGCGTCGAGCGGCACGGGTCGGCGTGGCACCTCGGGGCGCTGCTGCTCACCGACGACGGACTCCTCGCCGTCGGCGCGATCGTGCGTGCGCGGGCCGAGGTGCGCCGCGGCTACGCCGCGCAGTCGCAGCGCGAGCGCGCGGGTCTCGCGGCGGCGGCGCGGCGAGGCGGCTTCGCCGAGGGTGAGACCGTGCACCTCGACTGGCGGGCGATCGACCTCGACGCCGTCGCCGGGGGAGCGGCATCCGGACCGCTGCGCGTCGTCGACGGAGCGCCCGAGGTGCGCTGGAGCGCCGCCGGCGGGTACCAGCCGCTCGCGCGCTACCTCGACGAGCGGATCGCGCTGCTTCTCGATCCGCCCGCAGGGGCGGGCTGACCCTCCCCTGCCAGCATCCGTCCGCCCTGTCAACACCCCGCAGGAGCCGCGACGGATGCGTACCGTCGGCGGCATGGACACCCCTCCCAACGACCTCGCCCGGCGGATCGGCGTCATCTCGGCCGCCGCCTTCATGATCATCGCCGCGCTCGTGGGAACCGGTGCCCTCGGCGGCACTCCCGTGCAGGACCTGCAGAACGGCGCGCTCGACGTCGACGGCTCGTACCTCGCCCCCGCGCGACCGGCCTTCTCGATCTGGTCGGTGATCTACCTCGGCCTCATCGCATACACGGTGTGGCAGGCGCTGCCGTCGCAGCGCGCGGATGCCCGCCAGCGCGCGCTGGGGTGGTGGATCGCGGCGACCATGGTGCTCAACGGCCTGTGGCTGGTCACCGCGCAGTTCCTGACTCTGCCGCTCACGGTGCTCGGCATCGCCGTGCTGGCCGTCGCGCTCGCCCTCACGTTCCGCCGCGCCGTCGTCGTCGCGCCTCCGGTCGGCTGGCTCGACCGCGTGCTCATCGACGGGGTCACCGGCCTGCACCTCGGCTGGGTGACGCTCGCCACCGCGGCGAACACCGCGGCATGGCTCACGCAGATCGTCCCCGCCGATTGGGAGGCGGCAGCGGATGTGTGGGGCGTGGCGGTGCTGCTCGCCGTGGCGGTCATCGGAGTCGCGATCCCCGCGGTCACCGGGCGTCTCGCGCCGGGGCTCGCGCTCGCATGGGGTCTGTCGTGGCTCGCGGTGGCACGCCTGACCGGCGAGCCGTCGAGCACCGTCATCGGCGTGACCGCCCTCATCGTCGCGATCGTGGTGCTCATCGCTGGCATCGGGTTCGCGGTGCGGGCTATGCGGCGAACGTCTTCGCGAACGCCCGAAGCAGCCGCAGCGGCTCGGTGATCGACGCCGCGGTCACGCGGCCCGCGATCACGTCGAAGTCGCGCGCCTCGAAGTATCCGTCGTCGCGATAGATCTGCATGCGCTCGACGAACGCCGCAGCGGTCGGCTCGGGGTGGAACTGCGCGGTGTAGAGGCTGTCGCCGAGGCGGTACCCCTGCACGGGGCATCCGTCGTTCTCGGCGAGCAGCACCGATCCGGCTGGAGCGGTGCCGGCACCTTCCTTGTGGGCGGTGAGCGCCCAGAAGTGGTCGGCGAGCGCTCCGTAGACGGGGTCGGTCGCGGCCTCAGCCGTGAGGCGCACCGCGACCGGGCCGGTGTCCTCGGGGAACGCGCGGCTCACTTCGCCGCCCAGCATGCGCGTGACGACGCCGATGCCGTAGCACGTGAACAGGGCGGTGGTCTCGGATGCCGTGGCACGGCCCGCGATGGTCTCGAGGTCGGCCTCGAGACGCCGCTGCACCTCGGTCTTGGTCGACTCGGGGTCGGTGACGTTGAACGGGCTGCCGCCCACGAGGAAGCCCGACCAGCGCTCGAAGGCGTCAGCGGGGAGCGGCTTGTTCACCAGGTCCCACATCTCGAGGCCCGCGTGATCGAGCCGCGTGCCCGCGCGGAAGGACTCGTACTCCGCGGCGGCGGCGTTGGCCTGCGGTCGCACGCAGACGTACACCAGCGGACGCGTCGTCATCCCGCGATTCTAAGGTGCTTCCGGTGAATTGCCCGCGTCATGTATCAGGCGCGGGCTACCGCGCTCGGGCGTGGTGTGGACACAATGGGCGCTATGACGCACACCGGCGCCGAGGCATCCGTCGACTCGGTCGAGCCGGCGCGCTGGGAGCGCGCGGCCGACCTGTTCCTGCGCTGGCGCGCAGGCGACAGCCGGGCGATGGACGACCTCGTGCGGCTGATGACGCCTCCGCTGTGGCATGTCGTGCGGGCCTACGGGCTCGACCGGCAGCTCGCGGAGGACGTCGTGCAGACGACATGGATGGCCCTCGTGCGCAAGCACGAGAGCATCGTCGATCCGCAGGCCGTGTCGGGGTGGCTGACGATGTGCGCACGCCGTGAGGCGTGGCGGATCGGCAAGCAGCATCGCAAAGCGGATGCCACCGAAGCCGAGACGCTCGAGCCCCATCTGCCCGTCCACCAGTCCGCCGAGGAGACCGCAGCCGACGACGATGAGTCGCGTCGTCTGTGGCTCGCCGTCGGTGGGCTCGACGAACGATGCCAGCGGTTGCTGCGGATCGTCGCGTTCGAGGAACGGCCCGACTACGCGCGCATCTCCGAAGATCTCGGGATGCCGGTGGGGTCGATCGGACCGACGCGGCAGCGCTGTCTGGGCAAGCTCCGCGCCGCTCTCGAGGGCGACGGATGGGGAGGCGACAAAGATGGACAATGACGGAATCGTCAGCGACGGACAGCTCTTCGCGCGAATGCGCGACCACTGGGAGCGGGTCGACCCGGTGCCCGCCGACCTCGTCGACCGCATGGTCGCCGCGGTCGCGGTCGAGGATCTGACCCGTGAGTACGCGCTGTTGACGCTGGTCGAAGGAGCGACGCTGGCCGCGGTGCGCGGCGAGTCCGACACCGCCACGCTGCAGTTCAGCGACGGGAAGACCAGTGTGCTGCTGCATGTGTCGGCGACCGATCAGGGTGGCCGCCGGGTCGACGGATGGGTGGATGCCGCCCCTCTCGCGATCCGACTGGTGCAGGGCGACCGGGAGTGGTCGGCCGAGCCCGGCGAGAACGGCCGCTTCGCGTTCGACGAGGTGGTATCGGGAGTGGGCCGCCTGCGGCTGGTCGTCAAGGACGACGCCGGTGAGATGCGCGAGTTCGAGACGCCGCAGTTCGAAGTATGACCCGACTCGAAGTATGACCCGACGAAACCGGATGCCGCGGCCCAGGCCCCGGCATCCGCTGTGTGAGGAGAAGTGATGAGCACACTGGACCCCGACGACCCGGCACGCGGATCCGCAGGAAACCCGCACGGCACGTGGCGTGATCGCTACCGCGCCGCACGCGGCGAAGGCGTGCCGCTCGATCCTCGCAGCGAGCCGGTGGAAGGCGTCGACGCGTACCCCACCGACTACGCACCCGACCACCTGCTGATCACGGCGGTGGACGACGTCGAGGCCCTGCTCGACCTGCTGCGTCCGGCTGCTCAGGACTTCGGCTGGGGCATCGAGTTGCGCAACCTCGACAACACCGACGTGAAGCTCGACGTCGCCCTCGACCGGGCCGAGCGCGGCCGCCGCGAGTTCGACCTGCCGACGATCTACCGTGTGCAGATCTTCCCGTCACCCAGTCCCGACCGCGACGACCAGCCGGTGCCGCCGATCGACGCGTGGCGTCTGCTGCAGCGCGCCCGCGCCCGTTCGGGTGTCAAGCGCCTTCGTCGCGTGACCCTCGACCACGTGCTCACCCTCGATCCGTTCGGGGGCAAGACCAATCCGTTCGGGGGCAAGACGAACCCCTTCGGCGCGAAGACCAACCCGTTCGGGGCCAAGACCAACCCGTTCAGCTCGAAGACGAACGGCCTCGAGTCGTACGAGTGGGCGGGCAGCGGCGGCCGTCAGGTCGTCGACTACGTCGGACCCGGACCGACCCGTACCGGCACGCTCGCACGCGGCGGCCGTCGCCCGGTCGTGGCCGTGCTCGACACCGGCTGCGGTCACCACCCGTGGCTGCCCGACGACATCGTCACGCGCTATCCGCGCACGCCGGACGGCACCGTGATCGGCGAGGACGACCCTGCGACCGATCCCGAGACCGTGGGCGACCTCGCGGGCCCGTTCGACGGCGCCCTGGACGGATCGGCCGGGCACGGCACCTTCATCTCGGGGGTGGTGCGCCAGCTGAGTCCCGAGTCCGACATCATCGCCGTGCGCGTCGCCGACAGCATGGGCAACGTGCTCGAGGGCGCTTTCCTGCTCGGGATCCGCCGACTCGTCAAGGGGATGCTGACGTCGCCCCGCAAGGGTGGGCGAGCCGTCGACGTCATCAACCTCTCGATCGGCTACTACCACGAGACGCCGGACGACGGGCTGTTCGATGAGACGCTCGCCGAGCTGCTGCTGCGCGCGCGGCGCACGGGATGCGCGGTCGTGTGCTCGGCGGGCAACGACGCGACGGATCGGCCGACGTTCCCCGCGGCGCTGTGGCCCTGGGGGCCCGAGGTCGTCGTCCCCGACTCCCGCAAGGCCGCACCCCACGTGTCGGTCGGTGCGCTCAACCCCAACGGAACGGTGGCGCTGTTCAGCAACATCGGCCCCTGGGTCAAGACGTACGCGCCGGGTGCCGGCGTGCTGAGTGCGTTCCCGGCGCTCAACGGCGGACTGCAGGCCGAAGTCCGCAACGACCGGCAGGGACTGCGGCGTGAATCGATCGACCCTGACGACTTCCGCGGCGGCTTCGCCCTGTGGAGCGGCACCTCCTTCGCGGCGCCGTACGTCGCGGGAATGATCGCCGCCGGCATCTCGGAGGCGCTCATGAGTGGGAAGGTCTCGGACGACAAGGCGCGCATCGCGCAGACGCGCAAGGTGTGGAAGACCGTGGAGAAGGATCTGCTCGAGATGAGACGCGGCGCAGACTGAGCGCACGCGCGCGGCGCAGCGCCGAGCGCACGCGCGCGGCGCAGCGCGCACGGCATGATGGGCAGATGGGCAGATCGGCCGAGGCGCTTCACCACGACGCCGTCGATCTCACCAATCGAGGGCTCTTCGGCCGGGCCGAGCACCTTCTCGCGCGCGCGGGCGTAGTGTCGGACGACCGCGATCTGCATGCCCGTATCGCCGGTACCCAGGCGTTGATCCACGCCCGGTCGGGCGACCTGGAGCGCGCGGAGGCGGTGGCCCTCGCAGCGTGGCAGACATCGGGGCTGTCCGACGAGACGATCGCGATCCTCGCGGGCCAGCTGGGCTCGATCGCCGAGCGAGCCGGTCGCCTCGATGACGCGGATCGGTGGCTCACCCGGGCGATCGGAGCACTCGACGACGGCGTGGAGCGCGCCAACCTGCTGGTCAACCGCGGCGTGGTCGGGATGGAGCGGCGAGACCTCGCCCGCGCAGCCGCCGACACGCGCGCAGCGGCCGAGATCTATGCCGCGGAAGGTCTCGAGGTGGACGCCGCCGAGGCGCGCCATAACCTCGGCTACATCGACCTGATGCGCGGCGATGTGGTGGCCGCCCTCGCCGAGATGACGCGCGCGAACCCCGTGTTGGCGCGCGCGTCCAAGGCGGCCGCCGCCATCAGCGCGCTCGATCGGGCCGAGGTCCTGCGCGACGCCGGCCTGCTGCGTGAGGCCGAGGAACTGTTCTCCGACGCCGTCGACGCCCTGTCGACGATGCGCATGCCGAAGGAGCGCGCCGAGGCTGAGTTCGCGCTGGCCACCGCGCTTCTTCGCAACGACCCGGTGCGGGCGCGGCGGATCGCCGCCTCGGCGGCACGCCGGTTCCGGCGAGCGCGCAACGAGCGCTGGGCGCTCCGTGCCGAGGGCATCGAGATGCGCGCACGTCTCGCCGCCGGTTCCATCTCCGGGCGAGGAGAGCGTGTGCCGGCCTCGGCCCGGACGCCGCGCCCACAGGCGGTCGCCGCGCTCGTCGACGCGCTGGGTGCGCACCGGATGCCGGTCGATGCCGCGGCTCTGCGACTCACCCACGAGCTGTGGCTCGCCCGTCGCGGACGCGAGCCGGCCGCCCGCGTGGTGCGCACGCCCACGACCGCACCCATGGACATCCGCCTGCTCGCCCACGAAGTGCGGGCGGTGCGGGCCGCGGAGCAGGATCGTCACGCGCAGGCCCGCCGTCACGCGCGTGCGGGCCTCGAAGAGCTGCTGGGCTGGCAGCGGCAGTTCGGCAGTCTCGACCTGCAGACGTCGGTGGTGTGGATGGGGCACGGGCTGATGGGAGCGGGGTTGCGCTCGGCCGTGAAGTCGGGTCGGCCGGACGTCGTCTTCGAGTGGTCGGAGCGGGCCCGGCACCTGAACCTGCAGGTCGCCCCGCTGCGTCCGCCGCCCGACCCCGAACTGGCCGCCGAGCTGGCCGAACTGCGTATGCTGCGCGCCGACGGCGATACCTGGATGAGCGACCCGCGCGCGACCGAGCTGCGCAATCGCGCACGGCAGCGGCAGTGGTCGGAGACCGGCTCGGCCGAAGTGCACGGTCGTGCCACGCTCGATGAGGTTCAGGGCAGCCTCGACGATGCGACCGCCGTCGTCTCGTTCGTGTACTCGGGTGACGGGCTGTCGGCGCTCGTCGTCACGGCCCAGCGGGTCTCGCTCATCGAGCTCGGGGACTGGTCGGGCGTGCGGGCACTGCTTCCCGGGCTGCGCAGCGACCTCGACATGGCCGCCGCCGTTCAGCACGGCCCGCTCGCCCCCGTCGTGCGCCGCTCGCTCGACGAACGCATCGGCGTGCTGTCGGCGCGCCTGCTGGATCCGGTCCTATCCGCGATCGGCGATCGGCGGCTCGTGCTCACGGCGCCCGGGGTGCTCAACGGCATCCCCTGGGCGATGATGCCCACCTTTCATTCACGGGTCTTCACGGTGGCGGGCTCGGTGTCGCGCTGGCTCCAGGCGGGGCGTGATGTCGCCGCGCCGTCCGCGGCGGGATTCGCCGTGGGGCCCCGCGTCCCGCGGGGCGCGGAGGAGGCCCGCACGGCAGCGGCCGCGTGGCGCGACGCACAGGTGCTCGACCCCGCCCAGATCGCGGGCGTCACGCGCCTCGCCGAGCGCTCCGACGTGCTGCACGTCGCCGCACATGGCCGCCACGCGGCCGACAACCCGATGTTCTCGGGTCTCGAACTCGCCGACGGAACGCTCTTCGGCTACGACATCGACCTCATCGAGCGGGTGCCCCAGACGGTCGTCCTGTCGGCGTGCGAGGTCGGCCGCTCGTCGGTGCGCTGGGGCGAAGAGGCGGTCGGGATGACGCGCGTGTGGCTGCACGCCGGTACGCGCTGCGTGATCGCCGCACCCGTCATCGTGGCCGACGACGAGGCATGCGAGCTGCTCGGGCGGATGCATCAGGGGTTGGCAGCCGGCGAAGAGCCCGCGGTCGCCCTCGCCGAAGCCGCACGGCACACCGGCATCCGGGCCCCCTTCCAGGCGCACGGCGCAGGTTTCTGAAAAAAGTTCGCGGCCGGTGTATCAGGGCCGGGGTGACGTGCTCCGACACTGTGGAAAGGCTCTACACACCGGCACCGGGGGGCGTCGGAACTGGGAGCGGAGTCCCTGGGGCGCCGAAAGGCGAGGGTTCCGCGAGCCGGACCACGGAGGATGTCGCAGAGACCCAGGTCGGCGACATCCTCCGTCTTCGTCTGCCCAGGGTAGGGCGACAGGGCGCGGTCAGTCGCGCGACGAGTTCGCGGTGCGCCCGCGCACGATGCCGACGAACGTGTCGACCGCGGGCGTCGTGCGGGATGCCTGCCACGCGAGAGCGACGGTCGAGGTCGGGCCGTCGCGCAGCGGCCGGTAGGTCACGTCCCGTCGGTGGTGCAGCCGCGCCAGCGACATCGGAACGATCAGCACACCGACCCCGGCGGCGACGACCTCGACGGCGTCGGCGGTCGTCGCGGGAGGGTCGAACGCCGCGGGTGCGGCATCCGGCACGTTCACCGCGAGCACGTCGTCGGCCGGCGAGATGACGACTTCGCCGGCGAGATCGTCGAGGCCCAGCTCGTCCGCGGCCGTCAGGTGCGACTCGGCGGCGCACACGACCACGGGCACCTCGTCGTACAGCGGGATGACGTGGAGATCCTCGCGGTCGATCGGAAGCCGCACGAGGGCGGCATCGAGGTCGCCGCCGTCCAGTTCCGCCCGCTGATCGGCCACGGTGATCTCGCGCAGCTCGAGCCGAGTGCGCGGCATCCGCTCATTCCACAGGTCGATCCACTTCCCGGGCGTCGCACCGGGGATCGCGCCGAGCACGAAGCGCTCGGGCGGCGGGGGAGTCGGGGCCGGCGCGGGTGATGGCGACGGACGCCGCTTCGCCGGCGGTTTGCCGCCGCCGGTCGCACGCGCGGGGCGGCGCGCTCTGCCGGTTCCTCCGCGTCCCTTGGCCACGACGCCAGCGTATCCGGAGCGGTATCGTTCGCTCATGATCGCGATCCTCGCCACCGTCGTCGCCGCGCTCGCGGCGCTGCTGCACGTCTACATCTTCATCATGGAGAGCGTGCAGTGGACGCAGCCGCGCGTCTGGAAGCGCTTCGGATTGCCGGACCAGGCGTCCGCCGAGACGACCCGCCCGATGGCGTACAACCAGGGCTTCTACAACCTGTTCCTCGCGATCGGCGCGGTGATCGGCCTCGTGCTCTACTGGGTCGGCGTCGACGCCATCCGGGCCGCCGGGGTCGCGCTCGTGCTGTTCAGCCTGGGGTCGATGCTCGCGGCATCCCTCGTCCTGCTGACCACCGGCCGGAAGTACCTGCGTGCGGCCCTCATCCAGGGCACGCTGCCGCTCATCGGCTTCGTGCTGATGCTCTTCGCGTGACCGGCCCGGCCGGTCAGCCGCACGCGCCCCAGCGCCCGACGCCGGCGGACTGCGCGTCGGCTTCGAGGCTGCGCAGCAGCGGTTCGTAGAGGTCGTTCGGAGCGTAGACCTCGACGCGCGCGGCGCCCTGAGCGACGAGCTCGGCGTTGATGAACGTGCCGTCGGCGGTCCAGAGGTAGAGCAGGTGACGGTCGTACTGGTCGCGCACCTCGACGTCGGGCGACACCCAGATCGTCGCGCCCGGCGGCGCGAACTCTTCGAGCAGTGCGGTCGCCTGCGATCCCCAGCACTCGAGGTCCGGCGAGATCTCGGGGGTGTCGATGCCGAGCAGGCGGATGCGCGTCGACACGGTGTCGGTCACGACGTCGTTCGGCTGGGTGACGTGCGCGCGCAGGGTGTCGCCGTCGTGCACGCTCTCGACGATCATCGCGAATGCGTCGGCGGGCCGATCCGGCGCCTCTGCTGCCGCGGGCGGTCCGGCATCCGTCACCTCGCCGATCGTCGCCGTGCACGCCGACAGCCCCACCGCTCCGGCGATGAGCAGCACCGTCGCCGCGATCCCTGCGCGGGCGATCGCGGAACGTGCCATACCGGCACCCTAGCTGCGGGTGCCGACGGGCTCGTCAAGACGTCCGCAGAATGTGACGAACCTCGGACTCATCGTGGCGATGCGGTCCGAGGTTCGTGCGATTGTCCGGAGTTCGTGTGCGCGTCAGGCGGCCAGGCGCAGACCCCGCGGGTCGGTCGCGACCTGCTCGCCCTCGGCGATCGTCTCGTCGTCGCCGATGAGGGATCCCACCGCGACGCGGGCATCCTGCCCGACCTGGGTGCGGATGCCGATCTTCGCGCGGGCTCCGATGGCGGCGCCTGGGCCGATGTGGGCGTGCGGGGCGATCTGGGCGTCGGGGCCGATCACGGCGTTCGACTCGACCCAGACGCCGCGGCCGATGCGTGCACCGGCGGCCACTTGGACCCCCGGTTCGACGTACGCTCCCGCTTCGACGGTCGCGCTGGGGTGCACCTTGGCGCCGTGCGCGATCAGGCCTCGACCGTTGGCGTGCTTGCGGTACCGAAGCACTTCGCCACTGTCGTTCTCGATGTCGACGTAGTTCTTGCCCACTGTCCCCTCCTTCGGCACGGTCATTGCGCCGAGTAAAGGAACAACCTCATGCCGCAGGGTTCTATTCCCTCGCATCGGAGGGAAATCTGCGGGGTCTTGCGCGCCGGGCGGGGTGGCGCTACGCGTTCAGCGCGTGTGCTCGTCTGCGGCCGACAGCGCGCGGTCGATGACGTCGAGGCCGCGCACCAGCTCGTCCTCCTCGATGACGAGCGGCGGAGCGACGTGCAGCCTGTTGAAGTGCGTGAACGGCCACACGCCGTCGCGCTTGCACGCCGCCGCGACCGCGGCGACGGGAGCGGCATCCGCTCCCGAGGCGTTGAACGGCACCAGCGGCTCGCGCGTCTCGCGATCGCGCACCAGCTCGATCGCCCAGAACAGGCCGAGCCCTCGCACATCGCCGACGGACGGATGCCGCGCGGCGATCTCGCGCAGCCGCGGCTCGACGACGCGCGAACCCAGATCGCGCACCCGCTCGAGGATGCCGTCGCGCTCGAAGACCTCGAACGTCGCGACCCCCGCGGCGCACGCCAGGGGATGCCCCGAGTAGGTGAGACCGCCCGGGAAGGCGACGGTGTCGAAGTGCGACGCCACGCGGTCGGAGATCACGACGCCACCCA